>JALYKQ010000140.1 GCA_030774675.1 Gemmatimonadota bacterium
GTTCGGAGGGCAAGGGCTTCTCGGGAGGCCTGGTGGATGGCAACGAGCGTCGCGGTTTCAACTTCGAGGTCGATCACGACTACTTCGAGCGGGTCGTATGGCCGGCGGTGGCGCATCGATTCCCGGCTCATATTACGTGGTCACCGCGTGATGAGCCGCCCTCCCGCGACGGACCTTCACGGCGACATCCACCCGAGAGCCAAGCCGGTTAATGATTCTCATAAGACGGTCTACCGTGAACCGGTCAAGATCTGCATTCCGCACGCGAGAGAAATCAGCCGCAGCTATGCCCGTCAGGCTATGCGCCTTCCGGACACTTAAGCCATCTCGATCGAGCGCCTTGATAATTTCTGCGGCCAGGATCGCCTTGAATTGCTCTACATCCGCATTCTCTTTGCCGAGATCCCGGAACACGTTTCCGCTACCGCGGATCACTTCAAACTCTTCCTTTTTCATCTCAACATCTCCTTCAATCGTTTCAGCCGGTCCCTTATTACATCGATCTCGCGCTGAGGCGTCTTGATGCCTTGCGTCGATTTCTTCTGGAACGCATGCACCACCCAGAGATCTTCCCCGAGCTGCACCGTGTAAACCACTCGAAAAGCATTTCCCCGATGCGGCAATGCAATTTCAAGCACGCCAGATCCAAGCCCTTTCATCGGCTTTGCTATATCGGCCTTGCCTCCTTCAGCGGCAATCGTGAGCGCCGCCAAACAAATCGCTTGCGCCCCTTCCGGGAATCTCCCAAATTCTTTCAACGCGGCATTGACCCATGAAATTGGCCTTGTCGTTCTTGTCATCCAGCACCTCCATGACGTATGTTGTCATATTTGACAACATACGTCAACCCATTGCGACACTCCCATGAGTCATTCCATCCCCTCCAAATTCGACATCGCTGGGTGCGGTCTATCTGAAGAATCGCGTCGTGGCTGCCGAGATGGATCGGGCGTTGGTTCGAGCCGTCGTGCTCGCGAGTGGAGAGCGCGTTGCGGCCGATTTGCACAGGCGCGTCTTGAGCACGTCAGCCTTCGGGGGGCTTTTCGAAGAAAAAGCATTCGGGCAGAAATGCTTGTGCGATGTACTCGATGTCCTTCGCGGATACGCCGCAGGCGTGGAAGTGGTCTCGCCAGGCTCGGACAGTCGTTACGACTTTGTCGATCTCTACTCTGGCCGCCTCTACGCTGAGTCCGAAGCGCTCACACTGGGAAAGCAGGTTGTACATGCTCGCCGTGCGTCCATAAGTTCCAATCGTCATCGCAAGGTCGCGGCGTTCGAGGCTGACCAAGGGCACGGGCACGAGATCGTACGCCGGCGTCAGGCGCCAACCGCGCGCGGTTCGCCGCACTGCATGGTTGCGCGGATGATCGTCGTTGTTCGTCACGGCAGCGTTGAAGACGATCCGCCGGAATAGCTCGACGCGATCATCAGTGGGTTTCTCCGACCAGCGCCGGAGTTGGTCGGCAAGCAAAGGATAGGACCAGCGCTCCCGGTCCAGATAGTTTTCGTCGCCGTCGAGCATAGTGAGCCCGCTGACGAGCCCGAAGCGGAGGTAACCGCCCTCGTGATATTCACGATCGAAGCGCTCTACCATGAGCACGTCCTGTCCACCAACAGACTCCAGGCGTGAATTGCAAACGGCGATGCCGCAGCGACGCGCAAGATCGAGCGTCGCGTATTCCACTCTCTGGAAGTTGCAGCGGTCCGCTTTCTCCGGGAATTTGCCGATCCAGAGACGATTGCCGTCCTCGATCGTGGCTTTGGGCCTTGCGCCGCCCATCGATGTGCCAGGCTCGAGTTGCTCGAGAATTTGCGCGGGGACACGTTTTCCTTCTTCGATCGCCTCAGCGGCCGAGACGAGGTCCGCCAGTTGATACGTACGGTTGTATCGGCGCTTCGATGCGGAGGGCTCTATCGTGGTGCCGAAGCTTAGATAGCCAGCGCCATCCTGTGGGCCGTTCAACAGGTAATCGATTTCTTCCAGGTCGGCGGGACCTCGCTGCAGCTTGTGCTCGATCACGCGCCGTCCCCAGGCATCGGGCGAGGCGTCCCGCACCGCGCCCGGAATGCCTTTCAGCTTGGTGAATTCGTAGACATTGTTGCCAAGAGGAAGCTGAAAAGGATCGAACTCGACGGCTTCCTTACGCTCAAGGTAACGGTCGCCATAGCGAAAACGCCCGACGAAAGTCCCATCCCGCAGTTTTTCGACCTTCAGTAGCGCTGCTGGTACGCTGTTCAGCGTCCCAGGCAGTTGTATGTAAACGTACGCTTGCCGCT
>JALYKQ010000141.1 GCA_030774675.1 Gemmatimonadota bacterium
CCACGCTCAAAGTGCGGCGCGACCGACTGCGTGGCGCCGCCAATCGTTACTACAAGGAGCTGTGGCGCGTTGCGGACATCCACGGTAGTGATGCCGACGATCAGGCAACCGTGATTCGCTCCGGCGAGGGGATCGTAGATGTCCGGATCCAGTCGGGAAAGTCTCTGTACCACGTTCGGCGGTTCAACATCGCGGAGACGAAGGAGATCCGAATCTACCTGCATGGTGGCGACGACCGCGCCACCGTCGAGGGGAATGTCCGGCGGAGTATTCCGGTGAGGATCATTGGCGGCAACGGCACCAACGCCTTCACCGACCTATCGACGGTCGGCGGCAAAAGAAACCCGACTCATTTCTACGACGCGGGAAGCGCGCAGAATCTCAAGTACGCACGCGACACGGTTGACGAGAAGAAGAATCTGGATGATGCCTTCAACCATCGTTTCAGCCGGCGGCCGTGGATACGCGCGTACGGGACGCTGATACCTCCACAGAAGGACAATGGATCAACGATGCGCGCGGTGGGGGGTTTGCATTCTCAACGAGGCCTCGGGATTTATCCCGTCATCGGCGTGGCGCGGTATGGCTACGGATTCCGCACTGTTCCCTACTCCACGATGGCGGAAGCGGATGTCGCGTACTCGATGGGGAGCGGCCGCGTACGAATTCGGAGCGCTTTTGATAAGCGATTCGAAGGATCCGACGTGCACGTTCCGGTTACAGCGCACATGTCGCAATTCGAGGTCGTGCAGTTCCACGGCTTCGGCAACGATGTTCCCGACCTGCGCGGCCGCCTCTACGATGTGAGACAGCGGCAGTGGCAGGCCTATCCGGCTATAGGCCGGTCGTTCAGTCCCGTCAGCGAGATTTCGCTGGGGCCGGTCGTTCGGTACACGACCACCGACAGCGTGCTCAATCGGTTCATCACACAACAGCGGCCGTACGGATTCACCAACTTCGGTCAGGCGGGATTGCGGCTCAAGCTGCACTTGGACAGTCGTTACGTCCCGGACACCTTGAAGCCGCGCGCAGTGCTCGACGTCTCAGGCACCGGATATCCGGGGATGTGGGATGTGGCGACGCCGTACCAGTCGGTCGATGCCTGGGCCGCCGCGTTCGTTACGGTGCCCATTGCCAGGAAACCCGTGCTCGCCTTCCGCGCCGGCGGGAAGAAGCTGTGGGGCAGCTTCCCCTATTTCGACGCCGCGTTCCTGGGTGGGTCGGAAACGTTCAGAACGGAAGAGAAACAGCGATATGCTGGCGACGCCTCGCTCTACGGCACCACGGAGCTGCGACTTCCGCTGGCGAAATTCCCTCTCATTCTACCCCTCGACGTCGGAGCAATTGGCTTCGTTGACGCTGGGCGAGTCTATCTGAAAGGCGATTCACCCGGTGGCTGGCACACCGCCGCGGGCGGTGGATTCTGGGTTGGATACCTCAACCCCGGCACGAACTTCAACATGCTGTTCACGAATAATCGCGCCCGGCGAGTCACGACCAATATTGGATTTGCGTTCTAATCTTCACAGAAAAGCCGCTGTCGGGCTGGCCACAGCGTGGCAAACAGAAAAAGCGTTATGCGGATGGTTCGGATTGGGGCTGATCATTCGGGATTGCTCCTCCTGGCGTGAGGGTACGTAACACCAAGGCAGGGATTTTTTTGGGAACTGCCGCTCGGGGACCCTTCGGTAGCCAAACGGAGCTCTCCTACGATCAACCCAAAACGAGAATGGCTTCAGTAAGAGAACCCACATCGCCACACGGAGCGCTCCGACGCATCCGCCCGAATCCGAAGCATCCGTATAACGCTTTTGTTTTTTTTACACGGCGGATATGGTCAGTCGTACTGATCGGTCTGGTGCTCGCCTGCTCGCGGGACGAAGGCGCCACGCCGCGGGGGAAGTTGCTGCAAGAGCTAGCGCTTCCTGGCGCGCCGGTGATGATTGGCGCCGGTGATATCGCGGTCTGCGGGACCAGTGGCGATGAGGCAACGGGGAGGCTTGTCGACAGCCTTCTCCGGGTCGACAGTGTGACACAGGTCATAAGCGCCGTTTTCACCCTTGGCGACAACGCCTATCCATCTGGTGCCGGGGGAGTCGACAATGATCTCCCTCGCTGCTTTTCTCCATCGTGGGGTGCGGGACGGATCATGAGACTCATTCATCCGGCGCCCGGAAATCATGATTACGACAGCGGGAGTGGCGCGCCGTACTTCGCCTATTTCGGGCAGCGAGCGGGTCCTCGCGGAAAGGGTTACTACAGTTACGACATCGGCGAATGGCACGTGGTCTCGCTCAACAGCGAGCTCTACTTCGAGCGCGCGAGTGCCTCCGAGGCAAGACAGCAGGAGCGCTGGCTGCGACAGGATCTCACCGATCATCCGGCGCTGTGCACACTCGCGTATTTCCACCGGCCCCTCTTTAGCTCCGGGGATTATGGGGCGACGCCGCAGGTGCGGCTCCTGTGGAACATTCTATACGGTGGCGGCGTCGACATCGTGCTGAATGGGCACGAACACCACTACGAGCGCTTCCTCCCGCAATCGCCGAGTGGCGTTGCCGACTCGATCAGGGGAATAGAACAGATCATCGTCGGAACCGGTGGCGGCCAGCTCCGGGGCGTGCGCTCGACGCTCGCCCCGAATTCCATCGTCCAGGTGCACGGACACTTTGGCGTTCTGAAGCTGACGCTTGGGACCGGTGAATATCGCGATGCATTTCTTGGCACCGACGGTCTGGTGTGGGATACCGGCGCAGGTAACTGTCACTAGACCGTGAAACAATTGGAGGTATCGCGGAGCCGCCCTCTCGTACAACTTTGAATCATGGCTCCGCCGCCTAATCCCCAGCTCACCCTCAGCAGTCCCAGCGCTCCGTCGCAGCAGAGCGACGGCGAAATCCGCCTTTCCGCCATCGACATCGGTTCCAACTCGATCAGGCAGACTATAGCCGACGTCTCGCCAACGGGCGTGATCAGAGTGGTCGACGAACTGAAGGCAGCTCCGCGATTGGGCGCTGGTCTCTACAAGCGAGGCACGATCAGCGAGATCGCGGTTCAGAACGCCTTGAGCACGCTCTCTAGAATGGCGACGCTCGCCAATCAACTCGGCGTCAAGCGCACCGAAGTCGTCGCTACGAGTGCCGTGCGGGAGGCCAGCAATGCCGAGCAGTTTCTCCGACTCGTGCGCGCGGAGACCGGGCTCAAGATAAAAATCCTGCATGGAGAGGACGAAGCGCGTCTCGCTTTCCGCAGCGCGCTCGCGCATTTCGATCTGGCTGTCGGTCGCGCTGTAGTAATGGACATTGGCGGCGGCTCACTCGAGCTCGCGTTAAGCGCAGATGGACTGGTCGACCGGTTGATCTCGCTGCCGTTGGGGGCGATCCGCACCACGGAACGCTACCTCGGCGCTGGAGCCAAAAAGAAAGGAATGCGCAAGCTCAGAAAGCATGTTCGACTCGAGCTGCGCCGTCATCTTTCCGCGCGCCACTGGCACGCGACGCGGATAATCTGCTCGGGCGGCACCTTCACCACCCTCGCCTCGATTTACCTCGCGCGCATCGGGATGGAGAGCGCGAAGACCGTGCACGGAACGGTCATTCCGCGGGTAGAGCTGGAACACATCGTCGACATGCTCCACAACCTCTCGCCGGAAGAGCGCCAGGCGGTTCCTGGATTGAGCGCGGCGAGAAGCGACATCATCGTGGGCGGACTCGCCGTCGCCGCCGAGGTGGCGGCCCGCGTCGAAGCCAGGGAGCTGGTGGTTTCAGGCTATGGCATCAGGGAGGGCATCTTGCTGGAAAGCGCGCAGGTCGCACCGTCATCCGCCGATCGCGGAGAAGCACGCGAGCGGTCAGTCCGAGAGTTGGCGGAGCGGTCGCACTACGAAGAGATGCACTCGAAGCACGTTCAGATGCTGGCCCTCCAGCTGTTCGATTCCATCGGTCAGAGGCTGGGGTGTACACCGGATGACAGACGGCTGCTGTCGGACGCCGCGCTGCTTCACGACATCGGGTACCATATCAGCTACGACAAGCACAACAAGCATTCCTACCACCTGATCGAGCACGCCGAGCTGCTTGGCATGACGCCAGCCGAACAGATAGTGGTCGCCAACGTCGCGCGGTATCACCGCGGCGCCGAGCCCAAGAAGAAGCACGTGAATTACGGCGGTCTCGAAAAGCCGATGCGCGAAACAATCAAGAGACTGGCGGCCATCCTGCGCATCGCGGATGGTTACGACCGGGGCCACGCCAATGCCGTAGCCGAGATCAAGGTTCGCTGGATGGAGCGGGCTTTGAGACTGACCGCCGTGCCGGCGCGCGCGACCGCGAACCTCAGGCTGGAATTGTGGGGAGCGAGCCGCAAATCGCAGCTCCTTTCGGAGGTGGCCGGCGTGCCCGTCGAAATCGTGGCGCCGGACGGCTCGGTGATGACCTACGACGACGACGTAGGCGCCGCCGACTGAGCGCGAGGCAGCTGGCCGGAGTGCAATTCAGCCGCGCCATTTTCCCCGCTGGGGGGCAGCGGATCGAGACCCCAAGAATTGCCCAGCAAACGTTCGTGGGTTGAGATGACCGGGCGCCGGCCCGGCTTTCTTTGGAAGTACGATCCGTCCGACGCCAGATCCCACGCCTGCCGGTTGTCCGCAAGGCAGCTTTCAAGCAGCGCGAAGATCCGCGGATGCAGGTTCCGATCTTCGACTGGAGTGACGACCTCGACCCGGCGGTCGAAGTTCCGCGGCATCCAGTCGGCCGAACCGAAAAA
>JALYKQ010000142.1 GCA_030774675.1 Gemmatimonadota bacterium
CAAGAAGAAATAAAACAGCAACTGTTCTAAACGACACGATAGAATTCTCCAGGGGATTGAGCTGCGACCTAGGGACTGTGACAATGCGAGCAAAGCAACAACGGCTCTACATCAATATCGATCACGTGGCGACGCTGCGGCAGGCTCGGCGGGGATTTGAGCCAGATCCGGTCGAGGCCGCTGCAATCTGCGAGGCAGCTGGTGCGGATGGAATCACTGCGCATTTGCGCGAAGACCGCCGCCACATGCAGGACGCCGACATCGAGCGCCTGAAGAAGAGCGTCAGAACGTATTTCAATCTCGAGATGGCCTGTGTCGCGGAGATGCTGGAGCTCGCCCGGCGTCTCCAACCCGAGCAAGTCACGCTCGTACCAGAGCGGCGCGAAGAAATCACGACCGAGGGCGGGTTGGACATCACCAGCGATCCGGGGCGCATCCGTAACGCCATTGATGCCCTTTCAGACTCTGGCATTCGAGTCAGCCTCTTCATTGACCCAACACGCGCCGCCATCGAGCAGTCGAAAAATCTCGGCGTTCCCGCAGTCGAGTTACACACAGGAAGCTATTCGCTGCACCCAGGTTCGGAGGAGACGATTGACGCGCTTCGCGACTCAGCCCGGCGGGGGGCCGATCTGGGGCTGGCAGTCCACGCTGGCCACGGCCTCACGGTACGAAACGTCGCGCTGGTTGCGGCGATACCTGAAATCGAAGAGCTCAACATCGGGCACTCCATCGTCAGTCGCTCGGTATTCGTCGGTCTCGACCGAGCGGTGAGAGAGATGCGCGAAGCGATGCAAGCCGCTCGGTCGTCATAATGGCACTGAAGCTTTGACTGCGAGCGCCGCAGGGGTAACCTTTCGGACTGTGATCTGGAGAATGCGCTGATGACGACGCCGGGCAGGTTGCTGGATTTTTTCACACTCGAGGCTGGTGAGTATCTCACCCGCCTGGAGTCGCTCGCTACCCGACAGAGTATGCACCCGATCGACGCGACCCAGTTTGCGGCCGCCGCGCGTGGGCTCCGCGGCAGCGCGACGATGGCCAAGGCGGGAGAGCTCGCGCGACTGGCGACGAGCGTTGAGCGCATCGCGTCCGGAGTGGTGCAAGGCGCCATCGCGTGGGAACCCGAGTTGCAACGCTCCCTCGTGAACGCAATCGAAGACCTGAAGCTCCTCGTTCGATCCGTAAGGCAGTGGGGCGCGGAACAGGACGTACGGGTTGAAGCGAGCGTGGCGCGGCTCGCCGGCTACGCGCCCGCACGTGAAGAGCGGAGTGGAGAGATGATCCTCCCGATCTCACAACTTTTCTACAACGACGACGGCCCGCACATCGTCTACGTCGCGCCCAACGCCAGGACGCACTACGAGCAGCAGCTGCGCGAGGAAGGGGGCATTACAGACGGAACGCTTTCGCCAGAAGTCAAGCGCGTCCCAACACCAGCCCAGGCAGCAAGCGCAACGAACCCGAAGACCCCTCCTCGCGGTCAGGAGCTCCGTGACGTACTCAACTCGAGCCTCGCCACGATGCGCTCCCTCGAGACGCGTCGCTCCGGTCCGCAATTCCCGGCCACCGAGCTGGTACCGATACAGGAGCTCCTTTACCGCGGGCAGCGCGCCATCGAGCGAGCCGCCGAGATTCGCCGCGCTCTCAAGAAGAGCGGAACTCCGCCGACACGCGCGCTCGTGGACGAGCTCGTCGATCTGGTGGAGCTCGCCTCCACCGAGTAGAAGTTGAGGCCGGGATGGCGCGCCGCGCTGGGAGCGGTGCTGAGTGCCGCGCTCATCTACTGGACCCTGCACGGCATCTCACCCACCGAAGTAGCACGTCAGCTGTCACGGGCAGATCCCTTCCTGTTTGCCGGCGCGACGTTTTGCGCGACGGCGATTTTCGCGCTGCGCGCCCGCAGGTGGCAAGCGATTCTTGAACCCGTCGCCCCCAACACTCCGCTCGGACCGTTATGGCGTGCCACCGCTGTCGGGATGATGGTGAACAACGCGGTTCCGGCGCGGGCGGGCGAGATCGCGCGAGCTTACGCGCTGACGAAAGAGGCTCCGGTGCCATTTGCGACGTCACTCGCATCACTGGCAGTGGACCGGCTATTCGACGCCATCGTACTGCTGCTACTAGCGGCGTCCGCCCTTCTGGATCCGGCGCTTTCAGGCGTGGACACCCTGGCAGGCCGGCCGCTCAGTTCGTTCGCGGCCGCTGCCGGTGCAATAGTGCTGGCTCTTCTGATCGGCTTGTACGCGCTTGTCTTCTTTCCGACGGAGCTCCTTCGAGCTTTCGAGTTGTTCGCGCGCCACGTCTCTCCGTCGGTCGAAAACCGCGGGCGCAGGGTGCTGGTGACTTTCATGCGCGGGCTCAGCGTCCTCAGAAGTCCGGGCCGGTTTGCCACGGTGTTCGGCTGGGCGCTCGCCCACTGGCTCCTCAATGCGGTGGGCTTCTGGCTCGCGTTCAAGGCTGTTGGAATCAGCGCGCCATTCTCTGCCGCACTCTTTCTCCAAGCCTTCATTGCTCTCGGCACGGCCGTCCCCGCCCTGCCGGGATTCTTTGGAGTCTTCGAGTATATGGCGGTTCAGGGTCTCTCCGTTTACGGTGTGAGCCAGCAGCAGGCAGCGACCTGGGCAATCGGATACCATCTCTTTTCGTTCATTCCGATCACGCTCATAGGTGCGTACTACTTCGCGCGTCTCGGCGTGCGGTTTCGTGACCTTCAGTCCTCTCCCGGGGTTGCAGGATGAGTCCGCGCGCAGCTCGCACGTTGGCGCAAGCCAAGGTGAATCTCGCCCTTCGGGTTCTTGGCCAGGCGACGGACGGATATCACGCGATCGAGACCGTCTTCCTTCGACTCGAGCTCGGCGACGACGTGGAGCTTCGAATCACCAGCGGCAAAAGGTCGCTGAGGTGTTTCGAAATGCGCGATTGGCCGGCAGAAGCAAACCTCGCCTATCGGGCCGCTGCACTTTACGCGGAGGAAACAGGTTGGCCGAAAGGATTCGAGATCGAGATCGTCAAGAACGTCCCGATTGGGGGAGGCCTCGGCGGTGGCAGCGCCGACGCGGCAGCCGTGCTTCGCATTTTAAACGGCCTTGCGCCCAAGCCGGTCTCCGAGGAGGCTTTGCTCAATCTGGCTGGTAGCTTGGGCTCAGACGTGCCGTTCTTGACCAGTGATTACCCGATGGCCATGGCTTGGGGGCGCGGCGATAGACTGCTTCGCCTGGATCCGCTTCCAACGAGGGATGTTCAGCTCTTTTTTCCGCCATACGGCATCGACACCGGGGAAGCCTACGCCCTCCTCGATGAGTCGCGCGGCAACGCCTCGAACAGAAACCCCGAGCTGACGACGGAGATGTTCGCTGACTGGGACTCTGCCGCGAAGAACTCGGTCAACGATTTCGAACCGGTGATAAGGCCACGGTGGTCGGAGATCGACACGCTTCTCAGCCGCGGAGCTCAATTTGGTCTCTTCTACCGGATGAGCGGGTCCGGTTCCACGGTCTTCAAGGTGACCGGCGTCACTACCCGGGTGATCGAATCTCAGGCGAGCCTGCCTCCACTCGTCGTGCCCCCAGGCACAAGAAGCATGATCACTCGGACGTCTACGAGCGTTGTCCCGATCGAGCTTCTGGACTAGTTTTCGCTTCCCGCTGCCCCTTCGTCCAATGGCAGGACATCGGTCTTTGGATCCGGTAATGGTGGTTCGAATCCACCAGGGGCAATTGATCTAA
>JALYKQ010000143.1 GCA_030774675.1 Gemmatimonadota bacterium
GCGGCCGGTGAGCATCCCGACGCGGCCGAGAGCGTCGGAGTGAGCGTCAAGCGCGTGCGTTACGCCGCGGTCGCAATCTCCGGAATGCTTGCGGGCCTGGGTGGGGTATATCTCGCCCTCGACCAGCACCAGTTCACCGACCAGATGACCGCTGGACGGGGATTCATCGCCATCTCGGCTGTGATCTTCGGACGTTGGGATCCCATTCGAGCAGCGCTCGCCTGCCTGCTCTTTGCCGCTGCTGAGACCTTACAGATTCAGCTGCAGGGAAGTCATGCTATCGCATCGCAGTTCATAGAAATGATTCCGTACGCGCTGACGATCGTTGCGCTTGCCGGTGTCGTTGGGAGAGCGATTCCTCCCGCCGCCCTTGGGAAGGTGGAGGGCTAGGGTGGCCTCGCCTCTGCGCGGGAGAGCGTCGGCAGTAACGGGACGCATGTCAAAGGTGGCGAGCGGCAAGCTGTTCGTGCTGATCATCACGAACTTCGTGGACATGGTGGGATTGCTGATGATCATCCCGCTGATGCCGTTCTACGCTCGGGAGATGGGGGGCGGCGGGCTCGTAGTCGCAATTCTGATGAGTGCGTTCACCGCCGCGCAGCTGCTGAGCGCTCCGCTTTGGGGGCGATTCTCGGATCGCTACGGTAGGCGACCCGCGCTCCTTGTGGGGCTCACGGCGGCATGCATCGCCTACATCGTCTTCGCTTTTGCAAATTCGATCTGGCTCCTTTTGCTCTCGCGGATCGTTCAAGGTGCGGGTGGCGGAACGGTCGGCGTCATCCAGGCATACGTCGCCGATTCCGTGGAGCCGGACAATCGCGCCAAGGCCCTCGGCTGGCTTTCCGCCGCGACCAATGTCGGCGTGGCGATCGGGCCAGCGATCGGCGGCGTGGCGCTCGGGTTCGGTCGCAGCGGACCTGGTCTCGCGGCCGCCGGCTTGTGCCTGGTGAACATATTCTTCGCGTGGAAGTTCCTGCGCGAATCGCGCGATATGAGCGAGGCTCACGACAAGAAACCACGCGCCTCGCGGACGGTCATCGCGTACGTGTTCACACACGCAAGCGAGCCCGCGCCGCGGCTGATCTGGATCTATGCGATTGCGATGGGCGCGTTTTCGGGATTGATGGCGATCCTGGCGCTATTCCTCGCCGACAGATTCGGGGTCGGCAAGGACCGGATCTGGGTCTTCTACACTTACGTCGGCGTGATATCAGTCGTTACGCGCGCTGGAATTCTCGGACGGATGGTCGATCGATACGGGGAGGCACAGCTTTCGCGCATTGGCCTCGCTCTTCTCGCTACAGGTCTCGCGACGCTCCCTCTGGCGCGCGGCTACTTCACGCTCGCGATCGCGGTGGCGCTAATCCCGCTCGGGACCGCGTTCACCTTTCCGTGCGTGACGTCAATGCTGTCACGCGTGATCTCGAGCAGAGAGCGCGGACTGTATATGGGAGTGCAGCAGACATTTGGCGGATTGGCGCGGGTGATCGTTCCGCTTTGGGCCGGGTTTTCCTACGATCACTTCGGCAAGACTGTACCGCTCTTCACATCGGCGGCGTTGGTGTTGGGGACGATCATTCTCGGGGTGGGAACCGACGACGGGAGGAAGGCTGCGGTCCCAATCAGTGAGGCATCAGCTCCGTCGTAGCAGAGGGCAAATTCTACCAGTCCGTGGGTCGATAGTCCTTGAGGAACTTGCCCCAGATGTGAACGCTGGTGTTGAATCCGGAAATGATCGGGTCGGCGATTCTTGCCGCGCCATCTACGATATCGAGCGGGGGATGGAAGCGGTGCTCGGCGGTTTTCCGCGCCGCGATCTCCTCCGGGTCCTCATCGGTGATCCATCCCGTGTCGACGCTGTTCATGTGGATGCCGTCGGCGATGTAGTCAGCGGCCGAGGTGCGCGTCATCATGTTGAGCGCCGCCTTTGCCATGTTCGTGTGCGGGTGCCGGATCGTCTTGTGCGAGCGATAGAATTGGCCCTCGACGGCAGAGACGTTGACGATGTGCTTGTCGCGCTCTGGGGTTCGACACATTAGCGGCTTGAGACGCGCATTCAGAATGAATGGCGCGATGGCATTAACGAGGTGAACCTCGAGCAGCTCGACTGATGGCACCTCTGCCAGCAGCAGCCGCCAGGAGTTGCGCCCCCTCAGATCGATCTGCTGCAGGTCCTGGTCTAATAGCCCACGGGGAAAGAGGGTGCTCTCCTCCGCAACAGTTCTTGCGGAGTACGAGACTCGTGACGAGCCCGCCGAGCCCGAAGGCTCGGCAAGCTCGGACATACCGCGACCCAGTGCAGCGGGCATCTCGATCTTCTCAGGCATGACGAGGTTAGCCTCCGCACTGCCGTACGTGCCGAGGAGGCGTCGGACGTGCGCCGGCATCGAGCTCAGGGCCGCCGTTTCGGTTTCCCGCATGTGCTCGTAGAAGCCGTTCGGCCGGCGCACAGTCTGGCAAGCATTGTTGATGATGAAGTCCAGCCGCTCTTCGGTGGCCAGCATTTCCTTGCAGAATGCTTCAACGCTCGGCGTGTGTCGCAGATCGAGACCGAATATGACCAGCCGATCGCTCCATTCGGCGAAGTCGGCCTCGCGAGCGTAGCGTGCTGCCGAGTCGCGGGGGAAGCGCGTAGTGACGATAAGACGCGCGCCGGACCGCAGAAGTTTGAGGCCCGCCTGGTAGCCGATCTTCACTCGCCCGCCGGTGAGCAGGGCAACGCGGCCGCTCAGGTCGGCGAGCTCAGTCCGCTTCGCAAAGTTCTCATCGGCGCACGTGGCGCACAACCGGTCGTAGAAATGGTGGACTGACGAGTATTGCTGCTTGCAGACGTAACAGACTCGCGATTCTTCCGTGTCGGGAAGTGGCTGCGCGCGGGCACGGATCTCTTCTTCCGTTGGCGCGAAGACGTTGGGTGATGTTATCAGGACGCGCTCGCGGCGCAGCTTGCGGATGCCGGTGGAGGCGAGAAGTGCTTCCTGCTTTTGAACTTTCTCGTCTCTTCGCTTCCGTTTCATGACCTTGAGCAGTCGACGGCGGTCGAGTGCGTCGGGACGCGAAACGTGACCGGCGGCGTTGAGGAAGCGGTTTCGATCAGCTTCGGGAATCTGGGCGAGGAGAGTGCGGTCGGCGACAATCTCCTCGAGCAGATCCGCGCCGGCCCGCAGGCGACTCGCGAGAGACTCGCTACCCGGTTGCCTCACGGGCAAACGAGTGGAGGTGGCGTTGGTGTGCATGCACTCAATTTATCGGATGAGGCTGTCATAGCGACTCTGCTGCTTCCGTTTCAGGGCCTCAACCTTCGGGCGGCTGGTAGTCACTTCAGCGCCACAGCAGTGTCGATCACGATATCCTTTTGACCAACCTTTGACCCTTCGCGAGAGCGCTCGCAACTTGCGGCCAGTCGCGAATCTCCGCGAACGGGCGAGGCTCGGGCGGTTCCTTCACGGTTGGAAGCAGCGCGCGCTCGAACCACCCGACATCGTGCCACGCTCCGAACTTGTACCCTACGTGGTGGTACACTCCGACCGGAGCGAAGCCCGCTCGGCTGTGCATCCCCTCGCTTGCGGTATTAGGCAGGGTGATTCCCGCATACACGTTGCGATAGCCCTGAAGTATTAAGATTTCGAACAGCGCGGTGTAAAGCGCCGTTCCGACTCCCCGCCGATGCGCCTCTCCGTCAACATACACGGCAACGTCCACCGACCACCTGTATGCAGCGCGTTCGTGATGGGCTGAGGCATACGCGTAGCCAATCACCTTTCCGTCGTATTCGCACACGAGCCAGGGAAAGTCGGGCAGCACCTTGTTCATGCGTGACAACATCTCGTCCGCCGTCGGTGCTACAACCTCGAACGATGTCGATCTCTCCAGAACCGCCGGCGCGTAGATCTCGGCGATCCGTGGCGCGTCTGTCGTGGTCGCAACGCGAATGACTGGACTCATTGTCGTGTGAAGTTGACAACTGCGGCCACGAATGGCGAGACTTCCCTTAGAGCGCATTGGGGCGCCTCCTGTCCGCGGCAAGGGAGATCACTCCCACCCAGCAGAGGTTCGCAGCATGTCGCTAACCTTTTTTCCAGCCTGTCATTCAGCGGACTTCAGGCGTTATGGGAGAAAGGTCTATGCCTAGGCAAATCACGCCCAGAACTACCCTTGAGAACTTGAAGAGGGAGGCGAAGCGCTGGTTGAAGGCGCTTCGCGCCAACGTCGCTGAGTCACGCGCTCGCCTTCAACGCGTGTTTCCAAATGTCCCCGAGCAACCAACCCTGCGCGATGTGCAGCACGCGCTCGCATTGGAGCACGGGCTGCCGGCCTGGACTGAGCTCAAAAGGCGGCTTGGTCAGAACACGCCAATGGGGCACTACGAAAAAGTGGCCGAGGCGCTCGTGACGGCGTACCGAACTGGCGACGACAGCGCGATGAGGATCGTGTGGGACTACTTCGGCCACATGCGAACTTGGGGTGCAATGCGGCGGTACGTGCGGCTCGATCTCGGAAAAGCCGAGCAGCCGGAGCGCCCCGAGGACGACACGATCACTCTCGCGGAGGCGCAGTACCTCGTTGCCAGGATGCAGGGTTTCGAGAGCTGGCGCGCGCTGGCAGAGTTTGCGGCCTCGGTGCCGCCCGGAAAAACGATCGCTGCGAAATCGATTTCCACGTTTTCAATCGATGAAGCGGGCGTGAAGGAGGAAGGGATAAGATCGCGAGACTGGGACGAGATCATCGCAGTTATGACGGAGCGACGACTTCCTGGTCTAGACGCCAGCGGGCAGATGACGGACGCCTTGCTCGATCGCTTTTTGGGGCTCGAGCATATCACGGCGCTGGATCTCAATGCTTCAAAAGGCGTGACCGACGAGGGGTTGTCGCACCTCGCGCGTCTGCCGCGACTGCGTCATCTGAACCTGGCGGGTACCGGCATCACAGATCGTGGTCTCGAGGTGCTTCGTCGTTTTCCGACACTCGAGTCCATCGTGTTGAGCGGGACTCAAGTCACCGACGCGGGAATGGCCAATCTCGCTGAATGTGAAGCTCTCCACGCAGTCGATCTCTCCTGGACGCGTACAGGAGACGGGGCCATCCGCGCGCTCGCAGGAAAGCGCAAGCTTCACATTTTCAGATCCGGAAACTATGTGACTGACGCTGGGCTCGCGCTGCTCCACGAGCTTCCGGTGTTCAAGACCTGGCAGGGCGGCGAGCCGAGGATGTCGCTCCTGGGTCCCGGCGCGAGCCCGAATTTCCTGATGCTGCGCGGACCGTTCACAGACAAGGGCATGACGCAGCTGGTCGGACTCGACGGATTGTTCGCGCTCAACGTGGACAGTGACCAGCTCGCGATCACAGGCGCCGGCCTCGCGCCGCTGGTGAATCTGCCCAACCTCGGCTGGCTCGCATTCGACGCCAAGGACGAATCGATGCCATACATTGCGGCGCTGCCGCGACTCCGCTTCCTCTTGTGCCAGGACACGGCCGCCAGCGACGACGGGTTTATCGCGTTGAGCCGCTCGCAGTCCATCCAGTACATCTGGGGACGTCGCTGCTACAACCTGCAGCGCCGTGGATTCATGGCGTTGGCCAACATGCCAGCGCTGGGACATTTGTCAGTGAGCTGCAAGAACGTCGACGATGTTGGCCTCTCGGCGCTGCCGCAGTTCCCCGCCCTCAGGGAATTGATGCCGATGGACGTACCCGATGCCGGCTACCGCCACATCGGCCGTTGTGATCGGCTCGAGTCTCTGGTGCTCATGTACTGCCGCGACACGACAGACGTCGCCACCCAGCACATTGCGGCCCTTCCCAGATTAAGAAAGTACTTCGCGAGTTACAACCGGATCACCGATCGCACACCGGAGACTCTGAGCGAGGTGGACTCGCTCGAAGACGTGACGTTCGATTCGTGTGCTGGTCTCAGCAACGCCGGGATTGCGGCGTTGGCCCGGCTCCCGCGCTTGCGCGAGCTGCGCGTTGAGAGCATGCCGAGAGTCACAGCCGACGTTGCTGCGGCGTTTCCGCCGACGGTCCGCGTGCGATACTCGACCTGACTATCGCCTCCGCATTATCGCTCGCGCGGGGGCACCTTCGTGTCCCGCTACTTTGATCGGCAATACGATCAGGTCGTAGTCACCAGCGGGCACTTGCGCGAGCGCCAACCCCTCGACAATCGGGATCCCTTTGCCGAGTAGAATCCGATGCGTCATCGGCGCGGGCGCGCCGAACTGCTCCGCCGAGATGTAGTCGATCCCCACCAGCTGTACTCCCGCGTCGGCGAGCAATTGCGCTGCATCGGGAGCGATGTAGGCGAAATCACGATGAAAGGTCGACGACGTCATCCACCCGCGTACCGAGCTCCTTGTCCGGAAGATCACCCGCGGACTGCCTTTCCAATCAT
Organism: Gemmatimonadota bacterium; assembly: GCA_030774675.1. Lineage (GTDB taxonomy): Bacteria > Gemmatimonadota > Gemmatimonadetes > Gemmatimonadales > Gemmatimonadaceae > UBA4720. Next base: position 6,392 of record JALYKQ010000143.1, read on the forward strand.
GCCGATTGAGCTCTGCGGCGTCGATCGCCTGAACAGCGTCTGCGATGTCGATCACTCGTACTGGCCCGATCAACGCCGAGAGCGGCACATGGTCGATCGATGCGCCGTCGCGCACGAAGTGCATGGGTGCGTCGATGTGCGTACCGCTGTGCGCGCCCATGGAATACACGGAGAGTGTAAAGCCATCTCCTTTTCGCATGTCCTTGAGGAAATCGAACTTCATCGGTGCATCACCCTCGTACACCGGCGTCGTCGCCGGATCGAGTGTCGCGGTTGCATCGATCCACGCGTCCGGCACTGGGACGTCATATGTGTAAATGCGGGCCGGTCCCTGGGTCTTATGGGCGCATTCCGCCGCTGTCAGCACTGCCACCGCAGCAATCCCCCAGCAAGCCCAAATCCTGTTTGTTCGCATGTGTTCCCCTCAGAACCTCAGCGTTCACCGCCGCGTGAATATGAATTCGCCCGACGGGTCCGTCTGCTTTAGCGCCGTAACCCTTCCGCCTTCGGTCACGAACTCGAACACGACATCGGCAAACTCCTTGATGCGAAAGCGGCGCGACTGCCACGGAATGAGATTCTGAAATGTCCCGTTGGCGTACTGAAGCGCCAGCGTTCCATCCGGCCTCAACACGACGTCGAACTTGCCGCCGCTTGGGGTGATGTAAGTGCCGAGGTACTGGCGAAGCGTCGTGGCACTCGAGAGCGCCGCCGGGACTCTTCGCGTAAAGGATATCGCGGCTTCATCAAGTGACATCTCGGCGCGGTCAAGCTCGCCCTGTGGATTCGTGAGGAAATTGACCGAATACTTGCCATCCTCCTCGTCGTCGGGCGTATCGAATCGATCGTAGTGAAAATGACCGAGCGGCATCCTGATTTTATGGAACTCGAACATCAGCGACGTATCGCCTTTCGTGACGTTCAGCACGCCGTAGGCAGGATTCTCGAATTCCCCGACGTAATTGCCGATGGGATGCGAGGGGTGCGTTCCCGCGATTCGTCCCGCGCCGGCCTTGGTGCGCGACTGCGTTGAAGCCGTCTTGTTCTTCAGGCGGATGGTGTTTTGCCGCTCGGACCAGGGCGTCAGCGTCATCCCCAGCAGGCGCTCGTAGACATTAAAGGAAACGACGTTATACAGCGGTGCTGCGTGATTGCCGATGACGAACACGATGACGCCGATGGAGTCATACGGCATCGTGGAGACCTGAGAATGGAATCCGGGCAGGTCACCACCATGGTATGCGATCAGGTGTCCACGGTACGATGCGGTCCAGCGTCCCATGCCGTAAGCCGAGTTGATCAGCTCGCCCCAGCCGCGCACTTCGAGTCCCGTGTTGGGCAACGCGATCGACGGCGCGAGCGTCTGCCTGATCACGTTTCCTGGAATCACCTCCTTGCCACCGAGCTTTCCGTCATTCATGAGCGCGATTAGCCACTTCGACATGTCGACGATGCTCGAGTTCATCGCTCCCGCGGGCGCGACTCCGATGGCGTCGCTGTAATAGGGAATGCGATATAGCTCGGTGTTGTCGCGCCGCTCAGTGTAGGGAACGCCCGGCTCCGGCTGATTTACCATTTGCGCGATGGTGAACGTCGTGCTGGTCATTCCGAGCGGTGCGAGTATGCGCTCGCGGATGAACGTCTCCCATGGCCTCCCACTCAACAGCTCGATCGAGTAGCCGGCGCCGGAGTACATCATGTTGTTGTAGAGAAATACCGAGCGTGGCGCCTCCACGGGCTCGAGGTATTTGAGGCGCTCGAACAGTTCCTTCTGGTTGTAATCCGACTTGTACCAGATGCCGTCGTGCCTGGTGATGCCGGTGCGGTGTGACAGCATGTCGCGCAACGTCACCGTTCGATTGAGATCGTCGTTGTAGAACTGAATGCTTGGCACGTATTGCCGGATTGGTTTGTCCAGATCGACCTTCCCCTCGTCCGCGAGCATGCCCGCCGCAACCGACGTGAAAAGCTTCGTGTTCGACGCAATTGGCTGTGTGGTGGTTGGTGTGTACGGAATCTTCTTGCCGTAGTCGCGATAGCCGTACCCTTTCGCCCAGACGAGCTTGTCCTTGATGACGATGCCGACTCCCAGACCCGGGACGTTCCAGTCCTTCAGCACTTGCCCCATATAGGCGTCGAATCCCTGCAGGCGTGTCTCGATGTTCGGCTGCACCTGCGCGGCTGCAGATGAAGCAAACGAGAGGAGCAGGAACAGGATCCTCCGGATGTGGGGATGCGACGTGTGGAAGCTGGTCATGAGGCGCTCCAAAAGGAGGACGAAGCCCTGACGATGCTCGGGTGCGAACTCAGACCGCAAGGCTCAGAAGCAATGTGAATCCCAATCCTGCCACCCCGATGATCGTCTCGGCCACGGTCCACGTTTTCAGCGTCTGCGGGACGGTCATGTTGAAGAACTCCTTGATGAGCCAGAAGCCTGAATCGTTGACGTGCGAAAGCATCAGTGAACCGGCCCCCGTGGCAAGCACCAGCAGCTCGGCGCTCGTTCCAGGAGCAGTGAGCGCGATCGGCGCGACGATGCCGGCGGCTGTCGTCATCGCCACTGTCGCCGATCCGGTGGCAACGCGTATGAGCGCCGCCACGATCCAGGCGAGAACGAGCGGCGAAGCGTGCGATCCGGTTGCCGCGGTGGCGATGGCCCCTCCCACCCCGCTCTGCACCAGCACCTGGTTGAAGCCACCACCCGCCCCTATCACCAGCAGTATGGTCGCCGTTGGACCCAGGCAGTCGTTGCAGAATCTCATCACTGCTTCGCGCGTGAAATGTCGCGATCGCCCGAGAGACCAGAACGAGAACAACAGTGCAAGGAGCAGCGCCACGATCGGGTTCCCGACGAAATGGAGTGACGATCGCACCGGGCTCGTGGAATCGAGCGCGATGTCGGCCGCGCTGGAAAGGAGCATCAGGATCACGGGGATCAACACGGTAAAAACGGAGATCCCGAAGCCCGGCATCTCCGCCAGCGATTCCCCTTCCAGTTGCCTCGCCATGGGATTTTCGGCTGGAAGGATGATTCGCGGTGAAATCCACGCGGCGAAGATAGGCCCGGCAAGTGCAGCAGTCGGGAGACCCACGAGCAGGCCGTAGAGAATCGTGCGCCCGACATCCGCTTTGTACGCAGCCACGGCGAGCATCGCCGCCGGATGTGGTGGCAGCATCCCATGCACCACCGAAAGACCAGCCACCAGCGGGATCCCGATCTTGACGAGGGACATCCCGGTCCGGCGCGCTATAGTAAACACGAGCGGGATAAGGAGAACGAAGCCCACCTGAAAGAACACCGGAATCCCGACGATGAAGGCGACGACCATGATGGCCCAGTGCACTCGGCGCTCACCGAAAAGGTCGATCAGCGTTGTGGCAATGCGCGTGGCAGCACCCGACTCCGCCATCATCTTGCCAAGCATGGTGCCAAGGCCGACCACGATGGCGATGAAACCGAGTACGTTGCCCACGCCGTCCTGAAATGCCTTGACCGCTGCCAAAGGGGGCATCCCCGCCGCTACGCCCATCGCGAGCGAGACAGAAACCAGAGCGATGAAGGGATGCACCCTGAAGCGGGCGATGAGCACGACGAGCGCAATCACCGAGAGGAGCGCCAAAAGGAGCAGCCGAGCGTCAGGCGTCATGCGATTGCGCGGACTACGAGAGCGGCGACGAGGTCCCGTGATGACTGGCTGATGTCACACACCCAGGCGCCCTCGTCGGGCGATGGCTCCTCTAAGGTGTCGAGCTGGCTATCGAGAAGAGACGGCGGCATGAAGTGTTCGCGCCGCGCGGCGAGACGCTCCGCAATCAGCGCTCTCTGACCTTTGAGAAACACAAAGTGCAGCTCTGGAGCAGCGGCGCGAAGAATGTCCCGGTACGATCGTTTTAGAGCGGAGCACGACATTACCAGGCCGGTACCGTCGTCCTTCGCCTCTCGGATTCGCGCGGCGAGCAAGCGAAGCCATTGCGCGCGATTCTCGTCGGTGAGTGGAATTCCTGACGACATCCGCTCCACGTTGTCGGCCGGGTGGTACTGATCCCCTTCGACGAAGTCGATGCCGAGCGCGCGGGCGAGTGCCGCGCCGATTAAAGTCTTGCCGGAGCCGGAGACGCCCATCACAACGTAAAGGCCACTGTTCAATTAGCCCTGCACCAATGACGGATCGCGCGATGGGCGTTCCTTTTTCAGGACTGGCGTCCGGCTAATAGCTGTCCGAGGGAATCCAGCCGATCCGACCAGTATTGCTTGAGACGATCCGCTGTCGCTTTATCCGCCAGCTTTGGGTGCGACAGAGCGACTGAGCTCTTGGACTTGCCTTTGGCGGCGAATCCGACCGCAACGATACGCCCGTCGCTCCAGCCGAGCCGCATCGATTTCGGCGCCGTGGCCGTGCGGACCTTGACCTTCTCGCCATTCAACCAGCGCCTGCGCACGCTCTCGTCTGCCCAGGCAGCGAACAGCGTTGCGACGGGCACGTTGAACGTCCGGGATTTGTTGGCCTCGTAGGTGCCGTCGCGCCGCTGTCCACGCGCGCGAAGTCCCTTGATGCGCTCGTAGCCGACCGTGACCGTTTGCGACCACCATCCATTGATCTTGTACTTTTCGTTCACGAGCGCCGCGATGTCGCGATGGGACATCTTCTCTGCGCCACGCCGGTCGAGCGCGTACACCCAGCGTTCCCAGGTGCAGCCGGTCTGCGCCTTCAGCTTTTCGTCGCTCATACCCGCGACTGTCGCGTAGTCCGCTGGCTTGGGGCCTGCGGCGAAGGTCGCCCGAGCTGTGAAAAGGCTCACGGCTTTGGTCGCCGGCGTTGCTTTGGGCTTGGTGATGATGTTTGCGCGGGCGGCAGTGTAGGCTTCACCCGTCTTTTTCATGCGAGCGCGAACGAGGCGCTTGAGATCTTTGTTGTGTGGCATCGTCAATTCTCCTTTGGATGCACCACGGGGCTCTCCCCAGCAGCGCGCGCCGTGGTGACGCAAAGGACCGACGAGACCAATCCGGGAGTGTGCCCCCCTTTGCCTCTCACGGACTCCGGCTGGGGCGAAGTCTCAAGAGGTTAGGCGCGGATCGCCGCCACCAAGATGATGTTGCTTCCGGACAAACCCGTCAAGGCTATCCGGTATTGAAGCCTTAGGCGGATTGCGGTTCAGGTCTTACCGTTCCTTGTTTAGCTGGGCGATACGTGCCTTAACGAGCCGCTTCACGAGGGCCGATGACGGGGGCTTCGCCATGGGAAATCGGATCGTACCCTTCGACGTCTCATA
>JALYKQ010000144.1 GCA_030774675.1 Gemmatimonadota bacterium
TGAGAGTATATACACTGAGACCGCTTATCAGTTTCAAGCCGACAGCCAGTCGCACGCCGCTCATGTAGTTCATTGCTTCTTCGAAGCTCAAGCTGCGTGCATATCGCAGCGTGCCAAAGGCACGCCATAGCTTGTCTTCTATAATATAACCCGCATCGCGCAGCAGAACCCGCCGCGCTTCTTCTTCGCGCTCGATTACATGCTTAACGACGCGTACGAGGTAATCAAGTAACTCGCCTTCCGATCTGCCCAGTGTCGTCTGGTTGGAGATCTGAAAGAAATTCCCGACTACTTCGCTCCCTTCGCCGTACATGCCCCGGTAAGTCAGTCCGACCTGCTGGAGTCCAGCCAGCACCTTCCCGATTTCCTTCGTCAGGACCAGGCCCGGCAGGTGGATCAGGACCGAAGCCCTCAGCCCCGTGCCAACGTTGGTGGGACAGGCGGTGAGGTAACCGAACTCGTTGTGGAATGCGTAGGGGACCTTGTTCCCGAGCTCAGCATCCAGGCGCTCCACCACCCCGAACGCATCCGCGACGTGGAACCCGGAGTGGAGCGCCTGGAGGCGGAGGTGATCCTCTTCGTTGACCATGATGCCGACGCCGCGTGAGAGGTAGACGGCGGCTCCGGTTCTCACCGGCTGCTCATTGAGACCAGCGAGCTCCTTGCTCACCAGGTGACGCTCGTGCAGCAGCAGGCGGTCTTCAGCCGGCAGTTCATCTACACGGACGAGAACCCCATCCTCAATCGACCTGAGGCTGCCGAAAGCTTCGCGAACCTGCGTAAGGATTCTGAGCCTTTCCCCGTCGCGCGCTCTTGGAGTGAAGGCGTAACCCTCGAGATTCCGCGCCAGGCGGATTCTCGTGGAAATGACTATGTCGGCGTGTTCGCCCGATGCATCGAGCCAGCTGGCGCCGCCATCAGGGAGAAGAGATAGATCGAGCACTATTCGATTCCGCGCAGTTTGTCGCGAATGTCGGCTGCGAGCTCGAACTGTTCCGTTTCGATTGCGCGCTTGAGCCGGTCGCGCAGCTCCGTCGCGCTGGAGACGTGTGGTAGCTCCGAAGGCAGCGGCGCGACGTACCGGCGCCCAATGTGCCGGGAGTTGCCGTGCACTCTCCGCAGGAGGTCGCGCAGGCTCGATTCGAATGCTTCGTAGCAGTGGGCGCAGCCGAGGCGGCCGGTTGCGCGGAAATCCGCGAGCGTCGCCGAGCAGAACGTGCAGTTCACCGGCTCCCCCTTGGCGCCGGGCATCTGCTCGTGAATCGTCTGCAGGAAGTTGTTTATCTGGGGCTTCGCAGCGCCGATCGATGTCTCGACTCCGCGCTCGGCCGCGCATTTCTCGCACAGGTGCAGCAGTCTGACCCCGCTCCCCTCGATCTCCGTGAGCTGGATCACCGCTTCGCCCTCTTTACAAAGATCGCAGACCATTTATACGACGACCTCGTCGACTGCCGTACGACTCAACTTTCCACCTTCGAGCAGGAGCACTTTGCTCGCTCGCGCCGCCAGGGAGCGGTTGTGGGTAACGACGACCATCCCGATCTCGAGGTCATTCACCACCTCCGAAAGGAGATCGTGGAGCATCTCCGCGTTCGAGCGATCGAGGTTCCCCGACGGCTCGTCCGCGAGAATGATCTGAGGATCCATGGCGAGCGCGCGTGCCACCGCAGTGCGCTGTTGCTCGCCGCCGGAAAGCTCGCCGGGCCGATGGGACATCCGCGCGCTGAGTCCGACCCGCGCCAGGAGTTCGGAGGCGCGGCTCCTCGCGTCTGCTTCAGACCGGCCAGCGATCCGCATCGGCATCATCACGTTCTCCAGCGCCGAGAACTCACGCAAGAGGTGATGAAACTGGAATACAAACCCGACCGTCCGATTTCGCAGCTCGCCGAGCTCGGTCTCGTTTCGACCGTGCACGGGCTCACCGCCAATTACGACGTAGCCGCGCGTCGGTTTATCGAGAGCCCCGAGTACGTGCATCAATGTGCTCTTTCCAGCACCGCTCGCGCCGACGATGGCGATCATTTCCCCGCGCTGCACGAAAAGATCGACTCCATTCAGCACGTGAAGGACGTTACCGTCGCCTCCGATGTACGTTTTGTAGACGTCGTGGGCTTCGAGTACGCGCATGGTCATTCGTGCCTGATCGCTTCGATCGGAAAGAGGCGTGACGCCTGTACCGAAGGATAAACGGTAGCTATTGCGGCGATGGCAATACTGGCCAGCACGATCCACATCACGTCTGTGGGCTGCGTCGACACCGGCAGATGGTCGATGAAATAGACCTGCGGGTCGAGCTTGATGAACTGGTACTTGTCGAGTGCGAGAGCCGCGCCGAATCCCAGAATCAATCCGAAGACGGTTCCCACCACCCCGATAACCAATCCCTGCGCGAAAAATATTCTGCGAATCGAGCGGGCTGGCATTCCCATCGCCTTGAGGATGCCGATCTCTTTCGTCTTGTCGGCAACGACCATTGTCAGTGTGCTGACGATGTTGAACGCCGCCACGAGGACGATGAGCAGCAGTATCACGCCCATCCCCAACTTCTCGAGTTTGAGGGCCTGAAAGAGGGAGCGGTTCTGCTCTTCCCAATCAACGGTACGGTAGGGCCACCCCAGCGCGCCGACGAGGCGACTCGCAACACCGGCCGCCTGCCACCTGTCCGTCGTCTTCACCTCGATGCCGGTTACGCCGTCGCCGAGTCCAGCGAGATTCTGCGCCTTATCTAGCGCGACGAAGACGTAAGAGTTGTCATATTCGTACATCCCCGTCGAAACGATTCCCGTGACCTCGAAGCTCTCGACTCTCGGGATCATTCCGCCAGTGACCGGGTTCATCTTCGCTCCTCCGGCCGAGACAAGATTGATGCTGTCGCCTGGCCACTTGTTGAATCGCAACGCCAGCAGCTTGCCAAGCACGACACCCCGTCGCTGTCCGTCAGAGCTGGCAAAGCGGAAATCGCCGGCGGTCGCGTGGGATCGGATTGTCGTCACGTCCGGAACCCCCCTGCCCGCCGGGAGAAGTCCGACCACGTAGGCTGCGCCCGCATAGTCGTGACCCGTCGTCATGAGCGCTTCCGTGAGCACGAACGGCGCAGCAGTCACCACCCCCGGCTGCTTCCTCACCTTGTCGAGAATCGTGGTCCAGTCGGTGATCTTCAGATCCTCGCCGTAGCTGAGCACGCGGATGTCGGGACTGCCGACCAGGATCTTCTCACGAAGATCGTGCTGAAGTCCGTTCATCACACCGATGATGACGATGAGCGCGCTTACGCCAACCAGCACTCCGCCGATGGCGATGATGCTGATGAGCGACAGCAGCTTCGATCCGCGCCGGCTGCGCAGGTACCTCCATGCAATCTGTAGCTCGAGCTTGGTCACTCTGGTCTCATCGTTGGAAAGAGAATCACGTCCCGAATGTTCGTCATCCCTGAGAGATACATGAAAAGCCGATCGACTCCTATTCCTACACCACCCATTGGCGGCATGCCATACTCCATCGCCCGGAGATAGTCCTCGTCCACTCCAGACGCTTCTTGGTCGCCCGCCGCGTGAAGCTTCGCCTGCGCCTCGAACCGTCGCCGCTGATCGAGCGGATCGTTCAGCTCGCTGAAGGCGTTTGCCATCTCCTTCCCATTCGCGAACAGCTCAAACCGCTCCGTGAGCCCCGGATTCCCCCGCTTCGGCTTCGCCAGAGGCGAAAGCTCGACGGGATAGTCGACCACGAAGGTCGGCTGTTGCAGCTTCGACTCGACCAATGCCTGGAACAGCTCGTCGAGTACCTTGGGCCGGCTGAGGGTCTCCGGTTTTTCTACACCGACGCGGTCCGCAAGTGCGCGCAGGTCTGCGTCGTCAAGGGAGTTGACCTCGAGTCCCGCGGCGGTGTTTAGCGAACGCATCCACTCAATGCGCTTGAACGGCCGCTGAAAACTCGGGACATTGGCTGCAAGCTCCGGTACCGAGCGAACCGCCTCCGCGGTTCTCTCCAGCAGCTGTTCGACCAGCTCCATCATGCCAGTGTAGTCGGCGTATGCCTGATAGAACTCGAGCATGGTGAACTCGGGATTGTGCGTGCGATCGATTCCCTCGTTCCGGAAATCGTGGCCGATCTCGTAAACCCGCTCCAGGCCACCCACGACCAATCGCTTCAAGTACAGCTCGTCGGCGATCCGCAGGTAGAGCGGCATGTCCAGCGCGTTGTGCACCGTGGTGAACGGACGTGCCGCCGCGCCCCCGTAAAGCGGCTGCAGGATCGGAGTTTCTACCTCCAGAAAGTTTCGCTCGTCGAGGAAGGAGCGAATCGCGCGCGTCATGCGGGAACGCGCGACGAACAGCGCACGCACCTCCGGATGCACCGCCAGATCTGCGTAGCGCTGCCGGTAACGCTGCTCCGGATCGGCGAAGCCGGAGTGCCGCACAACATGTCCGTTGACCTCCTCTTCCTTCCCAAAGGGCAGCGGACGAAGGGATTTCGCCAGCATCGCGACGCGGTCGACCCGCACTGTCACCTCTCCCGTACGGGTCCGGAACAACGGTCCGTGCACACCGACGATATCGCCGAGATCGTAGTGCGCAAGCTGGGCGTAGCTCGCGTCCCCCAGCTGATCTCTTTTGAAGTAAAGCTGGATTTTTCCGGTAGAATCGGAGAGGTGCGCAAACGTCGTTTTCCCGTGCGACCGCCAGGCGACGATTCGGCCAGCAAGGGTTACGGCCGGTCCCTCGTCGGCGCCGCCGAGCAGCAGCTGGGCGTCGGCGGCGCTGTGCTGGCGGTCGAACGAGTATGCGTACGGCTGTACTCCCGCCGCCTCGAGCGCCTCCAGCTTCTCCCGCCTCGCCTGCAGAACGAAGTTGAGCTCTTCGGTCACGCCGCCGCCGGGGTCGAGCCGCCGCCCTGCTTCAGATATGCCTGGATGAACGGGTCGATACCGCCATCCATCACTTTCTGGACGTCCGGGATCTTGAGCTCCGTACGATGGTCGTTAACCATCGTATACGGCTGGAACACGTAGCTCCTGATCTGGCTGCCGAAGCTGACGTCCGACTTCGTCGCATCCAGCTCCGCCTTGTGAGCGTCCCGCTTCTCGACCTCGGCCTGATACAGCTTGTTCTTCAACATCTTCATCGCTGTCGACTTGTTCTTGAACTGGGAGCGCTCCTGCTGCGACGCGACCACAGTGTTCGTCGGGATGTGCGTGATGCGAACGGCCGAGCTCGTCTTGTTTACGTGCTGACCGCCCGCGCCAGAGGCGCGGTAGACATCGATCCGGAGATCCTCGTCCTTGATATCTATATTTATCTCCTCGTTAACGACCGGATAAACAAAGACCGACGCAAAGCTCGTATGGCGTCGTGCATTCGCGTCGAAGGGTGAGATTCGAACGAGGCGATGCACTCCGGTCTCAGGTCGGAGGAAGCCGTAGGCGTACAGCCCGCGGATCTCGAGCACAGCTCCCTTGATACCCGCCTCTTCGCCTTCGCTTTCGTCGAGGACGCCGACTTCGAAGCCGCGGCGCTCCGCCCAGCGGATGTACATGCGCATCAGCATCTGCGCCCAGTCCTGCGCTTCGGTTCCACCGGCCCCAGCGCTGATCTCGAGCTGCGCATCGCGGAAATCGTCCGGACCGCGCAGCAGCGATCTCACTTCGAATGAGTCGATGTCATCGTGAAGGCGCGAGGCTTCTGCGTCGAGCTCGCGCTCCATCTCTGGCTCTGACGCGTCCTGGAGGAGCTCATCGAGCTCGAGGGCGCTATCGACCCGTCCCGCCAGCTTTTCGTATGGGTCGAGCCAATTGCGCAGCGATTTGACTTCCGCGAGCGTCGCTTGCGCCTTCTCCTGTTTGTTCCAGAAGCCGGGGTCGGCCATCTCGGCGTCGAGTGCGCTCAGGCGAGCGCGCTTGCCGTCGATGTCAAAGATACCTCCGCAACTCCGCCAGTCGCTCCCTGTTCTGCTTCAACTCGCGACCGCGTTCGCTTTCCGCCATTTCGTAACGACCCCTAAAAGATTTTCTTGCCCGCACCCAGCACTTCGTTCAGTGCTTCCTGGAAGTAGGTGGTGCTCTCGGCGAGCTGCTGGCCTACCTGCGCAATATACTCTTCGAAGCTCTTCTTGATCTCCTCGCGAAAGAGCTGTTTGAGCGTTCCGTCGCGAAGTCCTTCCGCGTGCTTCGCCGGATGGTAGGTAATTATGTCGGAGACGAGGGCACGCGCGAGCCTTTTGGCTCGCTGGTTCGGATCCTTCGAGAGGAAAGGATTGAGCGGCCGTCTGGGACCGCCTTCCCCGGTTGCTGCCGAGGCGGGAGTGGGCGCTCCCGGAGTTCGCGGTGGGGTCGGCGGCCGACCGGTTCCCGGGACGAAAGGAGGCGCCGATGGGGGAGTAAAAAGTGAGGATCCTGGTGGCGTGAACGGCGGGATAGAGGCCGGCGGCGTGAATTCCGGCAGGCCGGTAGTTGGCGATGGAGGCGTCGCAGTGGCAGCGATGGTGGCGCGCTCGCTGGATTCTGGTCGGGGCCGGGCGGTTGCGGGAGCTTCCGCAGTCCTGGGAGCGGGCGGGTGCGACGAAACAGGAGACGAAACGGGACGGGCTGGAGGAGCGGCTGGCGTGCGCTGCGACGTGCTATTGAACGGCGGCGGGTCCCAGCTGTCCGCCGCTTGCGGGGTGGAACGCGGCCGCGAGGGCGAGCTGGACGCAGACGCCGACGTCCCGCTCTGGGCAGTCCCCGCAGGCGGAGTGGTGTGGCCAGTCGGCGTTGGAATGGAAATGACGCCGCCGCAGACCGAGCAACGCGCGCGCACCCCCGAGGGCGGGACCTTTGCCGGGTCCACTCGGAAAATCGAGCGACAGTCAGGGCAGCTGACGTTCATTCATTTTCTCCAATCTTCCGCACATCGCGGAAGGCGGGCAGCGGCTCTTGCGGAGTGACACGCTCGTCACTGCGCCGATCAACAGTATAAACGGAGCCAGGGAGACTCTTCGCGTATGTTTTCATCTCAGTCGCAAGTTGGCTTGCCTGCCGTGCGGAGGTCAATGTGCGGCGCAGATTGGTTACCACGCCAATGGACAGCGTCATGAGCGGAACGCGATCGAGGTGGCCTCGCCGGTCCTTCCCGAAGAAGTAGCCCGCTCTTCGGTCCTGCTCCGAATATTGGTAGGGCGCGAGCAGATCGAACGTCGCCACGATCTCGCCGCACACCGCGGGAATGGAGTTGTACGGGATAATGAAGATGAAATCGTCCCCACCGATGTGCCCGATGAACCCGTCCTCGCCGCAGGTGCCCTTCACCACATCGTGAAGTAGCTTCGCCAGAATCCGGATCACCCGGTCGCCTTCGTTATAGCTGTACCGGTCGTTGAATTCCTTGAAGTGGTCAAGGTCAGCGTAGCAGACGGCGAAGAAATCGCCAATTGCGAGCCGCCGCCCAATCTCCGATTCGATGGCAGACGTTCCAGCTAGACGGGTGGATGGGTGGACGATGAGGTCGCGCTCCGACCGGATCAGCATCGCCGTCAGCCGACGAACTGCTTCCGGAGCCTGCATCCCGTCGCGTATGACTTCGTCCGCACCGGCGTCAAATGCCTCTTCCAGTGCCTCGGCATTCTTGGCACACAGAACCGCACAAGGAACGACGCCCGTGTAAGAATCCTTCTTGATTCTGTGCACCGCAGCCAGAACAGGCCCGGGCGTCTCGCGTGCGTCGAATATCACGAAACGCGGCCGCGCGCGCAGGCCGATCGACATCAGCTCGTCAGCGGAGCTGAGATTGACGACCGACGCTTCCTGGCCTTCGATCCAGGCGCTCACGTGCGCCGGGAGCGAGGCCCCATCTGGGGAGAATCGTACTGCGTTTGGCTGCTGCAAATCGTTGGCTTTCCGGGTCGCAGGTAATGCTGCTCTATCAGAAGAAAAAGAATGCTACTCCGAGTACCGCATAGGCGAGAAGCAGGAAGACTCCCTCGAGCCAGTTCGACTCCGCGTCCCTGATTACTGATGATGCCACACTGACCGACAGCGCGATGCTCGCGACCTCCATTGTGGTGAAGGCCAAATCCATCGGCTGGTGGAACGCCATCCCCAGGAGAACCAATAAGGGCGCGATCAAGAGCGCCACCTGAATACTTGAGCCGATGGCGATGTTGAGCGCGAGATCCATCCGGTTCCGCATCGCCATTATAATCGCAGAGCTGTTTTCGGCCGCGTTGCCGATGATGGGAATAAGGATCAGTCCGACGAAAAACTCGGACAGACCCAGAATCTTCACCGCCTCCTCCGTAGCCGACACGAGGATCTCCGCCACGACCCCAATCGCACCCGCCGCGAGAAGGAGGATTCCCAGTGCCTTCTTTGACGACCATTTTGGGCCTACAGTCACGGGCGCGGAATGCTGAGCCGCAGCAAACGCCGAAGAATGGGTCCCCAGAGAGAACACCAGCCAGGAGAGGTATCCTGCGATCAGGAGCGGAGCGACGTAATGAGACATGCGGACCGTGGCCACCCTCTGCGGGTCCGGATGCAGTCCATAAAAGAGAGCCGGGACGACTAGCCCGAACACGGCTATAAGGAGCACCGTGGCGCTCATACCCGCGAGATGGGGATTGAACTTCTGAACCTTGAACTTGAGACCGCCGGCGAAGAGCGCTATGCCGAGGACCAGCAACAAGTTTCCGAGTATGGAGCCGGTGATCGACGCTTTGACCAGCCCGATCAGCCCGGCGCGAAGCGCTACCGTAGCTATGATCAGCTCGGCCAGATTGCCCATGGTCGCACTCAACACCCCACCGATCGCGGGGGTCGTGTGCTCGGCTACCGTCTCGGTGGCGGCCCCAAGAATGCCCGACAGCGGGACGATCGCCACCGCACTCAGACTGAACACAACAATCGGTGGCGCTCCGAGCAGCCTGGCGAGGATCGCGATCGGGACGAATATGAGGAGGGCGTAAAGAAACTTCAAAACAGGTAGCGGAGCGAGACGTAGACCGGAGCCTGGCCATTGTCGGCGGGAATCCCGCCGAACGTCCGGGCGAGATCGAAGACCAGAGCTCCGCTCTGCAATCCCATCCCCAGCGACGCGCTCGCGTCCCCCCGCCGATCGTGTCCGACGTAGCCGGCCCGAAGATGCACTTTGCTCTGGTACATCACATCGGTCCCGAAGCGTACCGCTTTACCCCCGAAGGAGCGGGTGTCCACGAAGCTTCCCGACGCGCGCAGCTCCGTGTCCTTCACATAGTGGTCGATAAACTTGAGCCGGTACATCGCTCCCAGCTCGACCTGGGTAGGCAACGGGTTACGCTTGTTCGTCTCCCTCGAGTTGAGCTTGCCCCCAAGGTTTCGTATGGCAGCACCGAAGCTGAGTGGAGCATTCACTCTGACTTCATATTGCGCTCCCAGGTCCACTGCCCTGGAGCTTTGTACTTCGGCCCCCACACTGCTGCAGATACCGGAGCAGTCGACCCGTAACTGAATAAGCTTGTAGTTGAGTCCCCCAGAGAGCCGCCGGGAAAACCTCGAAGCGAAGGTCGCAGCAAACACGACATCGCGCGGCAGAATCACGCCGATCACGGTGTTGTTTGCGTCCACGACCTGCTGCTCGCCGATGTTCAGAATGTTGATCGAGATCCCGCCCGTCCCGAGCGAGCGAATCGGGGAGACGAACGTGAGGGCATCGCCGACACCCGCTACCGTCTTGGAGTGGTGAATGGCGAGCTCCCGTTTTTCATCTCCGGCGATCGAAGCCGGGTTCCACCAGATGCCCTCGCTTCCGGGTCTCGCCGCGACCATTGCCTGTCCCATCCCCACCGCCTGTGCTCCAGTCGGCAGCAGCAGAAAGAGAGAGCCTTCGCTCCCACTTACATTCTCCTGCGCATGCGCACTGCCCGCAACGAGCGCCGACAGCGCGATGCTAGAAAGGAGTCGCCTCATCAATCAGCATGATGGGGATGTCGTCGCGCACTGCATAACGCAGCCGGCACTTGTGGCACAGAAGCGCCTGTTCCTCTTCGCGATACTCGAGCTCGCTCTTGCACTTGGGACACACGAGTATTTCGAGGAGACGCGGAGACAAGCTCATTTGGCCGTTCCTTTAGCGAGTTGATAGCCGAAGCGTGAGAGACTGCCCGGGTTCTTCCGCCAGTTTGGAAGAACCTTTACCCAGAGATCGAGATAGACCTTTTCGCCGAGGAAAGTCTCGGTCTTCTTGCGGGCGGCTTCACCGATGCTCCGGATTCGCGTGCCCTTGCCGCCGATGATGATCGCCTTCTGACTCTCGCGCTCCACATAAATTACTGCGCGGATGTAGAGAGGGGAGCGTCCCTCTCGATATTCCTCCACCTGGACCGCGACCGAGTACGGCACCTCGTCGTGCAGCTGCTCGAGCACGGTTTCTCTAACTAGTTCGGCGACGAAGAAGCGAACGGGCTGAGTGCTGATCTCGTCTTCGGGATAAAGAAACGGGCTTTCTGGTAAGTGCTGTGCGACGCGCGCCATGAGCTCTGGAACACCATCTCCGGTCAAGGCCGAGACGAGAACGACGCTATCACTCGCGGCGAGTTCCTCACGTCGAATCGGATTGAGAGCATCTGATTTATTAAGCGCGACGATCACAGGAGCTACCGGGCGGGTCGTCAACTCCGCGGCTTCGGAGAGAGAGGGCGGCAAGCCTTCGGTGGCGTCGGCGAGATAGATTATGACGTCAGCCTCCTCGAGGGCTCGGACCGCGGTCGATCGCATTGCCTGTTGGAGCGGATACTTGGGATTGAGCAGTCCCGGAGTGTCGAGGATCACGAGCTGCGAGTGTTCAGTGGTGTAGATGCCGACGATGCGATCGCGCGTCGACTGCGGCTTTGGGCTGGTGATGCTCAGCTTCTGACCGACGATGCGATTCAAGAGCGTCGATTTGCCGACGTTCGGTCTTCCTGCAACCGTGACGATACCTGCTCTGGGCATTTCGGAAGATAGTGACTTCGAGGAGTCGGTTGCTGGCGCGAGAAACAAAAAAGGCCACTCAGATGTCAGAGTGACCTTTAATGAGGTGCCGGCGACGGCCTACTCTCCCGCGTCCTCTCGGACGGAGTACCATCGGCGCTGTAGGGCTTAACGACCGTGTTCGGAATGGGAACGGGTGTGGCCCCTACGCTCCGGTCGCCAGCGAAAGTCGGTTGTCAAAAATCGAAAGCTGGGGCGGCAGGATTCGAACCTGCAACTTCCGGATTAACAGTCCGGCGGTCTGCCAGTTGACCTACACCCCAAGTAGGAACAGGCCGCGGACAACATAACGCAGACTTTGGTAACAAAGATCTTGGAATGACTTTGGATTGTAGTAGTGATCGTGTGATGTTCGAATCAACCGTTAGATCGCTTGGTTTACTGCTAGTCGGTTCGAGTCGTAAAGCAAGGAAAACTCGAACCATATAAGAAGATCAAGCCTCACGGGCGATGAGGATCACTTCGCTTGAAATCGGTTGCCCGACGTCCACGTGTGACCTCTTGACGGGATGGTCTCTCCCGGCCCTTCAGGG
>JALYKQ010000145.1 GCA_030774675.1 Gemmatimonadota bacterium
GGTCGACTTCGAGATGGATCTCTATTGGGTGGTGTTCGGAGGTGGGAGCCCGCTCGACTTCTTCAATCGCTACCCGAAGCGGTTCCCGCTGGTTCACGTCAAGGATTCTGCGGGGCCGCCCGATAACCAGATGGTTGACGTCGGGAAGGGCAAGATCGATTTCCGGCAGATCTGTGCGCAGAGCGACAAGGCCGGCATCAAACATTACTTCGTGGAGCACGACCAGCCGGCCGATCCCATCGCTACCATCACCAACAGCTACAGGTTCCTGCACGCTCTGAGATTCTGATCGCCCAGTCAGGCGACTACAAAAAAACGGAGGAGTTGCGTTAATGACTGGCAAGAAGGTCACGCGGCGCAAATTCGTCGCCGACACCAGCAAGATCGGACTCGGCGTCATGATCGTCCCGCGTCACGTGCTCGGCGGCGTGGGATTCCAGGCGCCAAGCGACACAATCAACTTCGCGGTGGTCGGGTTTGGCGGGATGGGCTCGGAGAACGCACTCGAGCTGGCCAAAACGGAAAACCTCGTCGCCTTCGCCGATGTCGATTTCGCGTTCTCGGAAAGCAAGGTCGTTGAAAAGCTCAAGGACGACCAGAAGAAAGACAGGCCCGAAGGAATCACGCTCAAGCAGAAGTTCGACAAGGCGGCGCGCTACTCGGACTTCCGCGATATGCTCGACAAGCAGAAAGACATCGACGGCGTGGTGATCGCTACCCCCGATCACTTGCACGCGGTCGTCGCCAAGGCCGCGATGCAGACCGGCAAGCACGTCTACGTCCAGAAGCCGCTTACCTATTCGGTGCACGAAGCGCGGGTGCTTGCGGATCTGGCGCGCTCCAACCCCAAGATCGTAACCCAGATGGGGAATCAGGGTCACTCGAGTGATGGCGCGCGCCTGGTCAACGAATGGATCCAGGCCGGAATCATCGGCCCGGTGAGGGAAGTTCACGTCTGGACAAATCGCCCCGTCGTGTACTGGCCGCAGGGCGTTCCGCGTCCGACTGGCTCTCCTCCCCCGGCTCCTCCGCCGAGCCCGTTTGGAAATCCATTCAGCTTCCGCTACGTCAACCAGCTCCTTGCGTCGGCGATGGGGTCATACCCGGTGCCGCGTGGATTGCACTGGGACCTCTACGTCGGTCCGGTAGCGGAAGACGTGCCTTATCACCCGATCTATCATCCCTTCAATTGGCGCGGGTGGATCAACTTTGGGGTGGGCGCGCTCGGTGACATGGGCGCGCACCTGATCGACCACCCCTTCTGGGCGCTCGGTCTCACCTACCCGACGAGCATCGAGGCGACATCGACCCAGTGGGGAACGATGCCGATTCCGCCCGACCCGAAAGCGGCGGCAGGATCGCGTGAGGCTCGTGGGTACAACAAGCCGGTCTCATATCCTGTGGCAACGGCGGTGCACTACCAGTTCCCCGCGCGGGGGGCGCAGCCTCCCGTCAAGCTCAATTGGTACGACGGAGGACTTTACCCGCCGCGGCCAGACGCTCTGCCGGACGATGTCACTCTCAAGAGCGAAGGGGGCGTGATCTTTCTAGGCGAGAAGGGAATCCTGATGCACGACACCTACGGTTCGAATCCGCGGCTCTTTCCCATCGCTCTGACCGAAGATGCGGCGCTCGTTCCCAAGACCTACGCCCGGATCCCCTGGAGTCACGAAATGAACTGGGTGAAGGCGATCAAGGGAGAAACAAAGTCCAGCTCGCCCCTCGAGTACGCGGCACAGCTCACCGAGACGATGCTCCTCGGGATCGTGGCGTTGCGGACGGGGCAGGGCAGGAAGATTCTTTATGACGGCACGCAAATGCGCGTGACCAACATTTCCGATGCGAATCAGTACCTGACGCGAGAGTATCGCGCCGGTTGGGCAGTCTGACTCATTCATCGAGAGGAAGCCATGATGCATGGAGCTGCCGCGCGTGCGGCGATCATCTCTCAGCTGGCGCTGCTGGCCGTCGCGTGCGCACCCGTCCAAAACAACGTGCCTGATACGACGGCCACCACCACTTCTATAGTTACGGGCCTGACCGCCGAGCAGCGGGCCGCGGGGTGGCGGCCGCTTTTCGACGGCACCAGCACTTCGGCATGGCGGGGATACAAATCGCAAACATTTCCGGCGGGCTGGAAAATCGTGGATGGTATCCTGACCAAGAGCGGCTCGGTGGAGGACATCATGACGCGGGACCAGTTCGGCAATTTTCAGCTCGCGCTGGACTGGAAGCTCTCACCGGGTGGCAACGCCGGAATCTTTTATCGCGGCAACGAAGAGTACGACCACATCTATTGGAGCGCCCCGGAGTACCAGCTCCTGGACGACGTAGGACATCCGGATGGACAGAGTCGCTTGACCTCGGCGGGCGCCGATTACGGCCTCTACCCGTCACCTGCCGGAGTCGTCAAGCCGGCTGACCAGTGGAACTCCACCCTGATCGTAGTGAATGGCAACACCGTGCAACACTGGCTGAACGGCCAAAAACTGCTCGAGTACGAGGTCGGCAGCCCCGATTGGCTGGCCAAGGTCAAAGCGAGCAAGTTCGCCGCGTACCCCAACTACGGCTTGGCGAAGCGCGGCTACATCGCGATCCAGGGCGACCACGATGGATCGCTCTCAATCCGCAACGTTCGAATCAGAGAGATCAAATGACCGGTGTGCGCGCGCGACTCTCGGCGATGATGTTCCTCCAGTATTTCATCTGGGGGGTGTGGTTCGTCACGATGGGTACGTATCTCGGTCAGACGCTTCATTTCACCGACCGGCAGATCGGCTGGGCCTACGGAGCGACTGCGATCGCCGCGCTGGTTTCACCATTTTTCATGGGCGTGATCGCCGACCGCTACTTCTCGAGCGAGAAGCTTCTTGCCCTGCTGCACCTGATCGGCGGTGTGGTGATGTATCTCGTTTCCCTGCAGACGACGTTCGCGACCTTCTACCCCCTTCTCATTCTGTACGCGCTTTGCTACATGCCGACGCTCTCGCTGACCAACTCGATTTCCTTTCACCACGTGCGCGATCCCGGTCGTGATTTCCCTTTCATTCGGGTTCTTGGAACTATCGGTTGGATCGTCGCTGGAACTCTTGTAGGAGGGGTGTTTCACGCCGATGCACTCGTTTTGCCGATGCGACTTTCCGCCGGCGCGTCGATAGTCATGGCGCTCTACTCGCTCGCGCTCCCGCACACCCCGCCGAAAGCGGCTGGCTCGAGCTTCAGCGTGCACGATGCGCTCGGGCTCGACGCGCTTGCACTGCTCAAGAACCGCGACTTCTTCATCTTCGTCGCGGGATCATTCCTCCTTTGCATTCCGCTCCAGTTCTATTACACCTTCGCAAATCCATTCCTCAACGAAGTAAATGCGCCCAATCCGGCCTTTATCCAGACGTTTGGGCAGTGGTCCGAGATATTCTTCATGCTGATGCTGCCTTTCGCTCTACGGAGGTTTGGCATCAAGGTCATCATGCTCGTCGGCATGGCGGCGTGGGCAATTCGCTATTTCGCGTTCGGAATGGGAGCGGTGGGGCCGGTGATGGCCCTTCTCTACCTCGGCATTCTACTGCACGGCGTCTGCTACGATTTCTTCTTCGTCGCCGGCCAGATTTACACCGATCAGCGCGCGGGTGAGAAAATCCGCGCCGCAGCACAGGGGCTGATCAACTTCGTAACCAACGGACTCGGCTATTTCATTGGAGCAACCGTCTCCGGCGCTGTCGCGAATCGCTACGCCACCGCGAATCCGGCGTGTAGCGACGCGGCTGCAGCAGCGCACGAGTGCCTGAAAGTGACGCACGACTGGCATGCGATCTGGCTGGTTCCATCCGTTGGCGCATTGGTGGTGTTCATCCTGTTCGCGCTCTTGTTCAAGCCGCGAGCTGGTGGCGTGCAACAGCCGGTGTCAGGGAGCGCGGGGGGAGCGCCCGCGTAACGCCCTCAACGGCGGCTCTCGGTTAATACCTCACCTGACTGGAGGATCTCTTGTCGTTACGCAGATTCGGAATCGCCATCGCCGCGCTCACGATCGGAGTTGCGGCCTGCAGCAAGAACGAGCCCGACGAAAAGCGCGAGCTGACTCAGCACGAGAAGGACAGCATTCTGGGCGCGTCGCAGATTCCGGGCGCGAAGGCGGTAAAAAGAGCCCTCACATCAGCCGACTCAGCCGCCGCGAGGCAGTCGCGATTGGATTCCGCCGAGCGAGCTCCCTGAGTCCGGCCGAAGGACAAAAAAAGCCCTCCGTTTCGGAGGGCTTTTTTTTCATCGCGATGTTTATCTGCCGGCAGCTGCAGACCGTCCTGGTTTACTCGGGGGAGCGTCGGAGGCCGCGGCAGCCGCCGCTCGCGCATCGTCGGCATCGGCAAAGCTTACATCCTTCCCGCGCTGCTTCAGCATGTTGATGATCCCCACCTTGTCCGTCGCCTTGAGATAGGCTTCCTTCGGTTCGACCTGCTTGGACTCGACGAGCTCGATCAGAGCATCGTTCATCGTCACCATTCCCAGCCGGCGCGACGTCTGTAGCACCGAGGGCAGCTGGAAGGTCTTGCCTTCACGAATCAGGTTCGACACCGAGGGGGTCGACAGCATGATCTCGCGGGCGGCGACGCGCCCGCCGCCGATCTTCTTACACAGCACCTGCGAGATCACTCCCTTGAGCGACTCCGAGAGCATCACGCGAATTTGCGCCTGCCTGTCGGGAGGAAACTGGTCGATCACCCGATCGACGGTGCTGACTGCGGTCGACGTGTGAACCGTTCCGAAGACGAGGTGACCGGTTTCCGCGGTCTCGATCGCCATCGACACGGTTTCCAGGTCGCGGAGCTCACCCACGAGCACAATGTCCGGGTCCTCTCGAAGAGCGGCGCGGAGGGCGTGCTTGAACGAGGACGTGTGAACGCCGACATGCCGCTGAGTGATAAGGCATTTCTTGCTCTCGTGCACGAACTCGATCGGGTCCTCGATCGTGATGACGTGGTCCGAGCGCGTGCGGTTGACCAGGTCGATGAGTGCGCAAAGCGTGGTCGACTTTCCCGATCCCGTGGGGCCAGTGACGAGCACCAGCCCTTTCGTCAGGTGACAGAGTCGCTGGACTTCCTGCGACAGTCCCATTTGCTCCACGGTGACGACGGCCGCCGGAATCGCGCGGAAAACCGCACCGGTCCCCTTGCGGTCGCGCAGCGCGTTGCCGCGAAAGCGCGCCACGCCCATGATCTCGTGGGCGAAGTCGGTGTCGTTGAGCTCCTTAAATTCCGCGCGGTTGTGCTCGAGCATGATCGAAGCAAGCATCGCGTCGATATCCTCCGAGTCGAGGACGGGCTCGTTAGCAATCGCTTCGATCTCGCCATTCGCGCGGAGCATGGGTGGTGAGCCGGCCCGAAGGTGCAGATCTGACGCCTTCTTGCCGATCAGCGTGCGCAACAGAGTCTCGATCCTGTCAAGCGCGCGATCTCCTGTGACCGCTGCTCGAGGCGGTTCCCCTTTCGGAACTTCAGGCTTTGGTTGCGCGGCGGTGACCGTCGGAACTTCACCCTTTGGTTGCGCAGCGTTGACCGTTGGACGGGCGTCCTTGGCCGGCCCGGTTTTGGGCTCGATCCGCGCGGAAATCTTCCCGTTCTGGGTCAGCGACACCCCGAAAGTACCGTCGGCGGACGTGTATTCGAAGCGGACTCCACCCTGCGCGTCCAGCGAGTGAGGGGTGTCGCTCGGCGCGATCTCGCGGACGAGAGTGAGAATCTGTGCGCTGGTGAGCGGCTGCTTCATCACGGGGCGCGCAGAGTCTTTTATGGTTACGGTCGCGACATCGCCTTCCGACATGATCAGTGCGGTGGCGTTGTTGGACACGAGGATATTGAGAAAGCGGTCTAGCTGGGCCATATCAGTCCAGTGGACGAACGCGATCGATCAACGAACGATTGATCAGGCGCGCTTCGTTTGAGGTATGAAGAGTCAGAAAGCGCGAGGTCAATGCGTTCAGATAGTCGAGCACGCGCGCGCGGTCGGGGGGCGCTTCCAGTCCAATCGAGCCGAGGCGGACCTCGCCTCCGACCAGAACGACTTGCAGGAGCGCTGTTGGAGTGGGGGAGCCGCGGGAGCCCAGGTCGCAAGGTTCCTCGCCGCGATCAGCGGCAACTTCGGCGACACGCTCCTTCGAGACGAGGATTACTTCCCCGTGTTCGAGCTCGAGCGGAAGGAAAGGACTGTCGGAATTGAATAGCTCCGACACATCTTCCAGCTCGAACGGGCGGTACGAGGATGAGTGGATGAAAACCTTTCCTCGGAGCTCTTCGCCGCCGAGCATGATGAGAATGACCGCCTTCTGGGTGGTCTCGATCCGGTACAGATTCACGCTGTCACTTGTATAGGGCATGGGCGCGCGCGAACCGGTTTAACGTGATTTACTTCGCTCGGTAGAAAGACTCTCCCCCGGACCCTGAAGTCACGATTCCGACTGCGTAATTACCCCTTGATTTCCGTCAGGAAACCACCCGAAAAACCGCACACAAATATGACGCCGGCCGGGCCTAGTGCCGCTCCCCGACCGGGGGTAGCTTCTCGTGTCCTCAACGGCGGATTTGCGATGGCTTTGGCGTCTCCTACCCCCACCTCCTCCTTTGCGCTGCCGCAACGCAAGACGTACGACGTTTGCATCGTGGGCTCCGGAGCGGGCGGCGGAATGGCAGCCTACGTTCTCACACGGGCGGGCGCGAACGTGCTCCTGCTCGAAGCGGGAGGACCGTGGGACAACACGAAGGACTCGGCGATGCTCAAGATGCCGTACGAATCCCCGCGGCGAGGCGCATCGACCAAGGACCGCCCGTTCGGCGAATTCGACGCGTGCGTCGGCGGTTGGGAGCTCGCAGGTGAGCCATTCACAAAAGCCGAAGGCACCGACTTCATGTGGTGGAGGGCGAGGATGGTGGGTGGGCGCACCAACCACTGGGGACGGATCTCGCTCCGCTTTGGCCCGGACGACTTCAAGGCGAAAAGCCGCGATGGACTGGGCGACGACTGGCCGATCGGGTATGAGGACCTCGCGCCGTATTACGATCGCATCGACAAGCTGATCGGAATCTTCGGGAACAACGACAACCTGCCTAACCACCCGGGCGGCTACTTCCTGCCTCCACCCAAGCCGCGGTGTTATGAGCTCATGATCAAGGATGCGGCTGACCGGCTAAACATCACCTGCGTCGCCGCAAGACTGTCGATCATTACCAAGGCGCACAACGGCCGCGCTGCCTGCCACTACTGCGGTCAGTGCAATCGCGGGTGCATGACGAACTCGAACTTCTCGTCGACGAACGTGCTGATCGCGCCAGCGCTGAAAACGGGACGACTGACTCTGGTGACGCACGCGATGGCGCATCAGGTGACTCTCGACAGTCGTGGCCGCGCAAACGGTGTCACCTACATCGACACGAAGACGGGTGGTGAGAAGCAGGCCAGTGCACGGATAATCGTCCTGGCGGCGAGCGCGTGCGAGACTTCACGGATACTTCTCAACTCGAAATCAGGCCAGTTCCCGAACGGGCTCGCTAACTCGAGTGGCGTGGTCGGCAAATACCTCACCGATACCACTGGAACCGACGTCTCGGGGTTCATCCCGAAGATGATGGATCACGTTCCCCACAACGAGGACGGTGTGGGAGGCAACCACATTTACATGCCGTGGTGGGTCGACAACAAGAAGCTCGATTTCCCGCGCGGCTACCACATCGAGGTCGGAGGGGGTCTGAACCCTCCGAGCTACGGATTCATGGGAGGGATTCAGCGCTATCCGTCGGCCGGAGGGTACGGCAAATCGCTCAAGAATGACTATCGCCGTTTGTATGGCGCCAGCGTCTATTTCAGCGGCCGCGGCGAGATGATTCCGAATGCCAAGAGCTATTGCGAGCTGGATCCGGTGATGAAGGACAAGTATGGGATTCCAGTCCTGCGCTTTCACTGGCAGTGGACCGATTACGAGTACAACCAGGTTCGGCACATGCAGCAGACCTTTCGGGCGTTGGTGGAAGAGATGGGTGGCACGGTGTTCGACAAGATGCCGGAGCAGACGAAGGGCTACGGCATCGCAACAGGCGGCTCGATCATCCACGAGCTCGGTACGGTTCGCATGGGCACGGATCCATCGAAATCGGTCCTCGACACCAACTGCCGCGCGCACGACGTGAAGAATCTTTTCGTTACCGACGGCGGCCCGTTCGTCTCGCAAGCCGACAAGAATCCCACCTGGACCATTCTTGCTCTCGCTATGCGGACGAGCGAATTCATCGCGCAAGAGCGGAAAAGGGGGACACTCTGATGTCAAACGATAAGGAGAATCTCGTGGATGGCGCGCCGGGGTCTGAGTCCGGCGACACTGCAGCCACTGGAGAGATGAGCCGTCGCGATGCCGTTCAGGTGCTGGCGGCGCTTCCGTTTGCCGCGATCATGAGTTGGCCCTCAGCGGAACAGGGACGCGTGCGAAGCTTCGTCGACGCAGCGCTGAAATCGGCGGCAGAAGGCACCGCGTACGCGCCAAAATTCTTCACCGCGGCGGAATTCAGAACCGCCCGGGTCCTGGCCGAGATGATCATTCCTCGCGACGAGCGATCGGGCAGCGCCAGCGATGCGGGCGTCCCCGAGTTCATGGACTTCATGATGATCGACAGACCGAACAATCAGACCTGGATGCGCACGGGGCTGGCGTGGCTCGATGCGCAGTCGAACACGAGGTTCCGGAGCCCGTTTGCCGACGCGACTCAAGCGCAACGGGAGCAAATCCTCAACGACATCGCGTGGCCCGCCCGCGCGCCGGCCGCGCTGGCCGATGGCGTGAGCTTCTTCAATCGCTTTCGCGACCTCACATCTTCAGGATTCTGGTCGAGCCGTATCGGTGTGAAGGACCTGCAGTACAAGGGCAACCTGTTCGTGCCCAACTGGGATGGCTGCCCTCCGGCCGCCCTCCAAAAGCTCGGCGTCAACTACGACAAATTCGATCGCAAGAAGCTCCGCCTCCTGCCGGACTGATGGGCGTGAGCGGGACTTTCTCCGGGGAATGACATGAGCGCGGACCGTCTGGGAATCGGCTTCGTTGGCAGCGGCTTCAATGCGCGATTTCACATCCAGTCTCTCACCGCCGTTCGTGAAATCGATGTGCGTGGCGTGTACAGCCCCAATGAGAAGAACGCCGCGTCTTCTGCCGCACTGGCGCGCGAGCTCGATGTCGGCGAGGCGCGTCCGTACAAATCGATTCGCGAGATGGTGGCCGATCCCGCTATCAATGCGTTGTGGCTCTGCGGGCCGAACCACGCCCGGATCGCGAACATTGAGGAGATCGTCGCTGCGATAAAGAGCGGAGCGGGCACTCTGCGGGGCCTCGCCTGCGAGAAGCCGCTCGCGCGCAACGTGGCCGAGGCGAAGAAGGTTGCCGAGCTGGCGCGCAGCGTGGGGTTGAGCACCGGGTACCTCGAGAATCAGCTTTTTTCTCCTGACATCACCCGTGGCCGCGAGCTGGTATGGGCGCGAGGCGCGTCGCTTACAGGGAGGCCCTACCTCGCCCGCGCGGCAGAGGAGCACAGCGGACCACACATGCCCTGGTTCTGGCAGGGGAGCCTGCAGGGAGGTGGTGTCCTCAACGACATGATGTGTCACTCTGTGGAGGTCGTGCGACACCTGCTCACCAAACCGGGTGCCCCTCGTTCCTCCATCAGGCCGGTGCGGATCAGCGCTCACATCGCGTCCCTCAAGTGGTCGCGTCCCAAGTATGCTCAGCAGCTATCAGATACCATGGGAAAGGACGTCGACTACACGAAGCGCCCGTCCGAGGATTTCGCGCGCGCGACGATCGAGTACGAGGCAGATACCGGCGAGACCCTGATGGGCGAGGTGACGACTTCGTGGAGCTTTATCGGCGCCGGCCTTAGGCTGTCGGCCGAGCTGCTGGGACCGGAGTACTCGATGTCGTGGAACACCCTCGACAGCAGCCTGAAGTTGTTTTTCAGCAGGGAAGTGAAGGGCAAATCGGGCGAAGACCTGGTCGAGAAGCAGAACGCGGAGATGGGCCTCATGCCGGTCGTGGCCGACGAAGCTGCGGTCTATGGCTACACGGCTGAGAACCGGCACATGGCCCGGGCATTTCTTCGCGGGGAGAAGCCCATGCTCACTTTCGACGACGGGTTCGAGGTGGTGCAGATCCTCATGGCGGCCTATATGAGTGCTGAATCCGGCCAAACCCTGGAATTTCCCCCCAAAGGCCTGGAATCATTCCTCCCAGCCGTCGCAAAAGGCACCTGGAACCCTAGGCCTAGCTAACGGATGAGCTTGACCCCATATTTAGGGGGTCAACCCGAAGTGGCACGGCCAATGCTCACAGATGAGCTTGGACACAGCTTCGGGGAATCCAAATGAATATGACTCGTCTCATCGCAGCTCTAGCTTTGGTCGCCTCTGCCACCGCCTGCACGGCGGAGCGGGCGCTCGCTCCACAACCGTCAGCGCCTTCGTTCTCTACTGCTCTTGTGGCGGGTCCCCAGCTACCGCTCCTCTTCGTCGTCGATGGCGTGAAGTATCAGCGGGACCAGGTGCCCTCATTATCGACTGACCAGATTTCCGCGGTCAGGGTAATCAAGGGACACGCCGCGCTCAAGGAATACGGTCCCGAAGCGTCTTACGGAGTGGTGGTGATCACGACCCGGCTGGGTGCCGCTCCTCGATCCTGAGCAGCGCGGCGATCGAGATCGCGCCACAACAAGGGCCGAACAGCAAGAAGGGCATCCAGCGGATGCCCTTTGCGTTTCGTCGACCTAGCGGGATTTGCCCTTGTGTGAGTTTCGGCCACCCTTCCGCATCGGCTCGTGGTTCTCGGGTTTTCCGAAACCCCCTCCACCAGGTTTTTCCCCGCCGGCGTGCACGGCATTCACGGTAGCCCAGGCTCGGCGCTCGGCTTCGTCTTCCGGGACTCCCCGCTTCTCGTAGCCTTCCTCTATATGGTCGGCCTGCCGCTTCTCCTTGTCGGTGTATTTCGATTTGTCGCCGCGTGGCATCGATGCCTCCTGAGTGATGCCCAGCCTGTGGTGCAGATGGTATACCGCCGCTGCCCAACTGCCTCGGTTAGGTGGCAGCGATCGTCGGAGAGGTGCATTATCTCCGGGTGAGTTCACCATTCGAGCGTCCCGCCCCGGCCCGGCTGCCTCCCCTGCCGCGATCAATAAGACGGGCTCTGCTTTGGCTCGTCGGCGCATTGGCTGTCACGCTGATCGTTGTCCCCTGGCTCGCGAGCTTCGCGACCGATTGGTTGTGGTTCAAGGAAATCGGGTTTCAATCGGTGTTCATTAAGTCGCTCGTCTGGCGGATCGGGCTCTTCGTCGCCGGTGCCGCTTTCGCCTTCGCGTATTTCTACGGCAACGTTCGGATAGCGCGGGGCACCGGAACCGGATTTCCAGTGTTGTACGTGAATCGCGGGGACGGCGTCAGCGTAGATGTCTCGCGCATGTTCACCCGGCTATTTCTACCAGCGGCGTTCGTGCTCGCCTTTCTCACCGCGATCTCGTTCTCGGCATCGTGGATGACCGTGCTCAAGGGCATGAATGGTGTCGCCGTCGGCACCACCGACCCGTTGTTTGGCCGGGACGTCTCGTTCTATCTCTTCCGGCTCCCACTGATCTCCGCGGTGTTGGGCACGCTCATCACGTTTACGTTCCTGTCCCTCCTTGCCGCCGGGGCCATGTACTGGATGCGGAACGACATCACGCTTCCTCCACGGCGTGCTTCGGCCAAGCCGCGCGCCGCCCGCCATGTCGGCGGTCTCCTCGCGCTCCTCTTCGTGCTGCTCGCAGTCCGCCACTGGATCGTTGGCACCTCGAGCCTGCTTTATTCGACCACTGGGCCTCTGCTGGGGGCGAGTTATACGGATGTGCACGTAGCCCTTCCCGGCCTCAACGTGACAGCGGTCGCCGCACTCGTTGCAGCCGCGTGGGTGGTCGCCGGCATAGTCCGCGAAAAGCTGGTCTGGGCCGGGGTTGGGGCTACGGTCTTCTACGTAGTGGTAAGTATCCTGGCGCGCGGGATCGTGCCCGCTGCGTATCAGAAGCTCGTGGTCTCGCCTAACGAGCTTACGCGCGAGGCCCCCTACCTTCGCAATCATATCGCCGCCACTCGCAAGGCCTGGGGACTGGACTCCGTCACCTCGCGCGACCTGTCCGGCGAAGTGCAGCTGACGATGGCTAACATAAAGGCAAACGCGGCGACCGTGGACAACGTTCGGCTGTGGGAGCGGGGCCTTCTGCAGCAGACGTTCAGCCAGCTGCAGGAGATTCGCACCTATTACGATTTCGTGTCGGTCGATGACGATCGCTACACGGTCGACGGGAGGTATCGCCAGGTGCACATCGCCGCACGCGAGCTCAACTCCGAGTCACTTCCGACGCGCACCTTCATCAACGAGCGCTTGACATTTACGCACGGCATGGGCGTGACGATGGCGCCCGTCAACCAAGTGACCGATGAAGGCCTGCCGGTTCTTTTTATCAAGGATCTTCCGCCGGTGTCGACGGTCTCGCTCAAGCTCACCCGACCACAGATCTATTACGGCGAGCTGACCAAAGAGTATGTGTTCGTCGGCACCAAGCAGAAGGAGTTCGATTATCCGGCGGGGGATGCGAACATCTACACCTCGTACACGGGGCGTGGTGGCGTCCCGATCGGTTCCTTCATCCGGCGGGTGCTGTATGCCTTCCAGCTGGGGTCGCTCAAGATTCTCCTCTCCGACGACATCAGGGGGAACGCGAGGATCCTGTATCGGAGAACAGTCATGGATCGCGCCACAACCGCGATGCCCTTTCTGGATTTCGATAGCGATCCCTACCTGATCGTGACCGATGCCGGCCAATTGAAGTGGATTCTCGACGCTTACACGGAGAGCGATGCCTATCCCTATTCCCAGCGCACCGGCGCCGGCACCAACTACATGCGCAACAGCGTCAAGGTCGTGATCGATGCGTACGACGGCACCGTCGAGGCATTCATCGCCGACCCGAACGACCCCGTCGTCAGGACCTACGCGCAGATTTTCGACGGCATCTTCAAGCCATTGAGCGCAATGCCCGCCGACCTGCGAAAGCACGTCCGATATCCGGCCGAGCTGTTCCGGATCCAGACGTTGCTGCACGCGACGTATCACATGGTCCAGCCCGAGACGTTCTACCACCGCGAAGATCAGTGGCAGATACCGGGCGGGTTCAAGCAGGGGACGAACGAGAACCCGTTCATGCGCCACATCGTCATGAAGCTGCCCGGCGAAAAGGATCCCGAGTTCATCTTCATGACCCCGTTCACTCCGCGCGGAAAGGACAACCTCGCGGCCTGGATGGTGGCGCGGATGGATGGAGAAAATTACGGCAAGTTATCCGTCTACCGCTTTCCCAAGCAGAGTCTGGTCTACGGACCGAAGCAGATCGCCAACCGCATCAACCAGGACACCGAAATATCCCGGCAGATCACGCTCTGGGACCAGCGTGGGTCCGAGGTGATACGCGGCGAGCTTCTCGTGATACCGATCGAGGAATCGCTGATCTACGTGCAGCCCATCTATCTGCGCGCGGAGGGCGGAAACATCCCCGAGCTCAAGCGAGTGGTAGTGGCGCACGAGAACCGGGTGGTGATGGGCGAGACGCTCGAAGAGGGGCTCAATGCGCTGTTTGGATCGGGTGCCGCGGCCCAGACAAGGACCAGCGTTCGGGATTCGACCGCAGCACTGAGTGTCACTGAGCCGCCGGTTATCGGCGGTGGACTCGCTCCGGTGCCAGCGGGAACGCCGTCAGCGGCGGTCAGCCAGCTCTTGCGCGAGGCGCAGGCCCATTACGATCGCGCGATCGCTGCGCAGCGCGCCGGCAACTGGACGGAGTACGGCCGCGAGATCGAGCAGCTCGGTGCCACCCTCCGGTCTCTCAGGGCTGGTAAGCAGTAGAGGAATTGCCTGGCCCTCGGCGGCAAGCAGGAATCTCATGTCGCCCGCTTGAGGAATTCCTGAACGGCCTTTCTGTAGCTTCGTCCGGTGGTGATGCGCTTCCCATTGCGGAGAATCAGGAGCTGGTCGCCCTGATCAAACGGCTGCGCTTCGCGCACCTGAGCGGTGTTCACGATCGTCGATCTGTGCACGCGCAGGAAGCGGTTGTGCGGCAGCCGTGCCTCGAGCCTGCTCAGCGGCTCACGGACATCGTAGGCGCCCTCGGCGAGGTGAATGCGTGCCAGGTCGTCCCTGGCCTGGATCCAGTAGATCTCGTCGGGGTCGAGAAAGAGCACTCTTCCGTTCACCTTCACGCCGATCCTGTTCTTGGGCGCATCGAGCTGCCCGACGTACTTGAGCAGGGCGGTCAACTGCGCCGACACCGTCGGAGCCGGCGAATCCTTGAGTCTTTTCTTGGCGCGATCGAGAGTCTGGTGAAAGCGGGCGTGATCTACCGGTTTCAGTAGATAGTCGAACGCGCCGAACTCGAATGCCGAAACTGCGTAGTCGTCGAAAGCGGTTACGAAGATCACCGGCGGCATCTTGTCGGGGCCCACCTCCGTGATGACATCGAATCCGTCGAGCTCGGGCATCTGGACGTCGAGAAGTACCAGATCGGGCTGGTGGGCGCGGATCGCGGCCACCGCCTCGAGCCCGTTCTGGCACTCGCCGACGATCTCGACGTCGGGTACTCTGGACAGCAGGGAGCAGAGGCGCTGCCGCGCTAACGGCTCGTCGTCGACTACCAGCACCCGATAGCGCTGCTCGATCATGATTTCACCGTAGTGACGAGGCTCTCGTTCCGATCGGCGTTGTTTCGGTCGGGAGTGGCGCGCCCGAGCTTGAATGGGATGGTGATCCTCACTACGTATCCGCCCTCGTCTCGCGGTCCACTCTCGAACTCGTGACTCTCGCCATACAGGTGAATCAGTCGCGTGGTCGTGTTGGTCAACCCGAGGCCCGTTCCCCGGGACCGCTCGCGTGACCTCCGCGCGCGTACACCGACACCGTCGTCGAGGATCGTGATCGACAGTTTGTCTCCGAGTCGGCGCGCCGTGACCTGGACGTACCCCGCACCAGCGCGGGGACTGATACCGTGTCGGATCGCATTCTCCACCAGCGGCTGAAGCAGCAAGCTGGGCACCAGCGCGCCGCGCACACCGTCTTCAATGTTGCAGCTCACCGTGAGCCGCTCCTGGAATCTCACCCGTTGTATTGCGACGTACCGGTCCAGCAGACCGAGCTCGCGTTCGAGGGGCACCTCCTGCTCGCTCGATGTCGAGAGCACGAGCCGCAGAAAGTCGCTCAACTCGGAGACCATTCGCTCGGCTGCCGGTGGGTCGGTGGCGATGAGAGCCATCGCGCTGTTGAGAGCGTTGAACAGGAAGTGCGGATTGAGCTGCAGCTTGAGCGTGTCGAGCTCGGATTGCACGAGCCGGGTGACGACGCGCTGCCGCTCCGCTGACTCCTTGCTGGCCTCGCGCACCAGGTGCTCCACCCACGAGGTCGCGTACGTCGAGACGATTCCGAATACCGCGAGCAGCACGAGCTTCGCTGCCTCATCGAGCGGCGTGATGCGGGCCAATTGAACCGCATCAATCGGATTGACGATAATCGGTATCCTGTTGGTCGCCCACAGCCAAAAGAGGAGACCAGCATATTCGAGGAACGCGAGCGCCGAAATGAATGCGGCTTTGCGCACCGATGATGCGACGGGCCGGCCAGCCAAGACGACGAAGTACATCAAAAAGATGGGCGAGCGGAGCGCCAACACGCCGGACTGAGCAACCGCGTACCCACCGATGATCGCGGTGACAGCGGTGACATCCACGACCGGGTTCACCGCCGACAACCAATCGGGTAGCTCGGGACGCCGATACCAGGTCAGATACTGGCCAACGGTCCAGGCAAGGGTGGGCACCAGCACCAGCACATTGGCAATGTTGAGAGCCCGTGAGAGGTGGGGCGCGTACATGAGCGCCGACGCCGTGAGCAGGAAAACCACGGCGGCGCGGAGACCGTTCAGGATCCTCTCCGCCCGGTCACGCCTGAGGCGAAGACTGGGTGGCGGCGCGAACGAGGCGTTGGCGAATAACTGCATCAATTGAATTTGCGCTTGGGGTGGTGGCTGGGATAGCAGGCCGACGAGGTACCTGCTACCCCCGACGCCGGTTTAATCGTGCTCGCCGTCGTCGTTGCCGTTATGACCCTCATCATGGTGTTTGGCGCGCCCATAGCCATTCAGGAAAAACTTGTAACCAGCATTTCGTGTCCGGGCTGCGTCAAACCTATGATGATTACGACATCAGACGAGTCATCGATTGGTGGAGGAACGCACATCCCGGGCGAGTGACTTGTTAGGCGCGGTGAAGGACGCTTTCGACGGCGCGCATGAACTGCTCGAGCTTGGCTGCGTCGAGCTGGCCATTGGTGCGAAGACCGCTGCATAAATCCACTCCGAAAGGCTGCACCTGCGCAATTGCTCTGCCGACATTCTGGGGGTTTAATCCGCCCGCCAGATAAACCGGCACACGCACGGCATCGCGAATCCTCCGGCTAATCGCCCAGTCGTGGGCGCGGCCGGTCCCGCCCAGCTCCTTGGTCGCCAGCGAGGGATTTCCGGAGTCGAGAAGAAGTGCGTCGACCTGTGCCTCCACCTGCCGAGCCTGGACGAGCGCTCCTTCGTCTCTTATGTGAATCACCTGAACGATCCTGATTCCTGGCAGCGCTTCCCGGAGAGCGTCGTGAACTCCGGGCTCGACCTTGTCAACGAGCTGCAGCGTATTCACGCCGCAATACCGCTGTTGCGCGATGATCGGCTCGGCAGTCGTCTCACAAGTCAATAGAAAGGTGTCGATTCCCGGTGGCACGATCCGCGCGATGTCTCGGATGCGCGCTTCAGGGATGGGTCCTGGTCCGCTCGGCATTCGGGAAACGAGCCCAATGGCCGAGGCGCCCATCGCGATCGCCAGCGAGGCTTCTTCTTCCGAGGCAATGCAACAGACTTTTACACGCGGCGGGCCAGGGAACATATCAGAGGTCTGGATGGGTAATACACATAGTAATTGCATACAATTCCATTGGCGGGCCGCGCGTGTACGGCGGCTCCCCTTCAACCAGTAACGCGCGAGGCCTTATGCTCACGAGAAAAGCGAAGCTGCTTCTGAGCCTTACTACGGCGACTCCGTTGTTGTTCGCCGGGTGCACGGACAACGGCATCTTCAATCCGCTGGCGGATGCCGCGGGCACGTATCAGCTCACCGTCTACGCAGGGAAGACCCTTCCCGCGCACTACGTGATTCAGCCGAACGACCCGCAATATCCCAATTATCAGAACGGTGCCACCTTCGATGTTGTCGACGGCAGGATGGTCCTCAACAGCAATGGAACGTACACCGAAACGAACAACTACGTCTTCACTCCAACAGGCCAGGCATCGTCGACCAGTTCCTACGTCAGTCAGGGCGTCTGGACTCTCAACGGAAATACTTTCACTCTGAGCTCACAGTCGGAGAATCGCTATGTGACGGGCACACTGGACGTCAACACGATCAATTATCAGGAACCAAACAGCACCGGCGGATACGACTCCTTCGAGTATAAGCGGTAGCTGAGCCTGGTTCGAGAAAAAAAGGGAGCGCTCTCGTCGGGGCGCTCCCTTTTTGTTATCCTATGAGGCATGTGCAACCGTTTCCTGTACCGCGCCGTAAGGATTCAACAATCTTTTCGAGGACGGACAAAATGGGGATAGTCGCCTGGATTGTGGTGGGGCTGGTCGCTGGGGTACTTGCGTCGCTCGTGATGGGTGGGACCGGATACGGCATCATTGGGGACATCATCATAGGGATCGTGGGTGCGTTCATCGGCGGCTGGCTGTTCAGCACGCTCGGGATCGCGACACCCTTTGGTGGAATGGGTGGCACGATCTTCGTTGCGTTCATCGGTGCGGTCGTCCTTCTGTTCATCCTGCGGCTGATACGCGGCTCGACGCGAAGGGTCTGACTCTGCCGGAGTAGATCGGGCGGCGAAATGGATCCGCCAGCTCATCCCGCAGGGTATTCGGGGACACCGCTCGTCTCCAAGCTCGGGTTGAAGCCGGGAGCTCGGGTGCAGCTGGTTTCTCCTCCGTCGGATTTCAGCGACACCATCGGTCTGATGCCTGCGGGGGTAAAGCCTGTCACCAGAGGCAGGCTCGATTTCGCAATGCTGTTCGTGCGCACTGCCTCGGACCTGAAGAAGGGATTCCCGCGACTGCGCGACAGACTCGAATCCAACGGCATGTTGTGGGTGAGCTGGCCGAAAAAGGCTTCCGGTGTCGAGACCGATCTTTCCGAGAATCTCGTTCGTTTGATCGGGCTCGACGCGGGGCTGGTCGACGTCAAGGTGTGTGCGGTCGACGAAGTCTGGTCAGGACTCAAGTTTGTTCGCCGAGTCAAGGACCGCTGACATCGCGCACCCGCGGCCGGGGCGATTAGCTTTCCTGTCGATGATTCCAGACAATGGTTGAGAGCCTTCGAGTGAAGGCGGTCGATGCGCTTCTATCCGGCCTCATCGACTATGCTGGACTCTTTCCGCCAGCACGCGAAGACATGCGGACGGCACTGCAAAACTATGTGTCGTATCGCGAGAGCAACGATCGTCCGGCGCTCGGCAGGTTCATCGTCCCGGTATCGCGGCTCAACGAGCTGGAGCAAACGGGCAACGATCTGATGCAGCGCCGAGCTGTATCGGAGCCCTGGCGTCTCAGCGTCTTGATTGCCGACCAAACCCGCGTCGGCGCGCAGGCGATCATTGATTTCAACGCCCGTCACGGGTCGGGCTCGAGCGACGGGCATGCCGTGATCGATGTCGCCGAGCTCAAGGCGACCACCCCCGATCAGATCGCACGTTACCAATCGGAGCTTCCCGGATCTTTCAACGTGTACTTCGAGATTCCGACCAGGGGAGGAGTCACTTCCCTTGTTCAGGCAATCGCTCGCGCCGGGGCACGCGCGAAGGTGAGGACGGGAGGCGTGACCCCGGAATCAATTCCTCCAGCGGAAGAGATCGTGGACTTCATCGTTGCCTGCCAGAGCGCGCGAGTTGCGTTCAAGGCGACCGCCGGACTACACCATCCCATTCGTGGCTCGTACCCTCTCACCTACGAGCCGGATAGCAAGATCGGAGCGATGTACGGTTTTCTGAACGTCTTTGTCGCGGCTGCACTCATATATTCGGGCGAGGGTAAAGCCACTGCGATTGCTGCGCTCGGGGAGAGTGATCCGCGCGCCTTTTTGTTCGATGACGATGGCATCATCTGGCGGGGGAAGCGCGTTACCGCTGAACAGATCGAAGCATCGCGTCGGGACTTTGCGACATCCTTTGGCTCCTGTTCTTTCCGTGAGCCAATCGACGAGCTCGCCGCACTCATCGCGGCACGCCGACCACGCTATCAGTGAACGAGACGCACGATCCGTCGCTTACGTCGTGGATCGAGTCGGCCAACTCTCCCGACACTGATTTCCCGATCCAAAATCTCCCGTTCGGCGTTTTTTCCAGGCGTGGGGAGATCGAGCGGCGCATTGGGGTAGCGATCGGCGACAAGATCGTCGATGTCGCCGAGTCACTCAGTGCGAATCTCTGGAGCGGCGAAGCCCGCGACGTGGCTCGCTGGTGCGACCGACCGACGCTCAACGAGCTGATGCAGGCGCCCAAGGATTCCCTGTCGAAGTTCCGTGCGCGTCTGAGCGAGCTCCTCGCCGGCACACCGGGCGATGAGGGTGCGATCAACCCGCTGCCCCCCGGCGCGCTGGTGCAGATGTCGGACGCGAAAATGCATCCGCCTGCCCAGATCGGGGACTACACGGATTTTTACGCCTCGATCTATCACGCGACGAACGTCGGCAAGCTCTTTCGTCCCGATAACCCGCTGCTTCCCAACTACAAGCACGTGCCGATCGCATACCACGGCCGCGCATCGTCGATCGTCTTGAGTGGCACCGATGTCAATCGCCCGAACGGACAGACGCTCCCGTCGGGCTCGACGACGCCCGTGTTCG
This sequence comes from Gemmatimonadota bacterium, assembly GCA_030774675.1. Classification (GTDB taxonomy): domain Bacteria; phylum Gemmatimonadota; class Gemmatimonadetes; order Gemmatimonadales; family Gemmatimonadaceae; genus UBA4720. Next base: position 20,020 of record JALYKQ010000145.1, read on the forward strand.
GCCCTTCGCAGATGCTCGACTACGAAGCGGAGGTCGGATTCTTCGTCGGGAGGGGTAATGAGCTCGGCGTACCGGTCGGCATTGAGGACGCCGAAGAGCATCTGTTCGGCATCTGTCTCCTAAACGACTGGTCAGCGCGGGACATCCAGTCGTGGGAGTACCAACCACTGGGTCCCTTTCTGGCCAAGAACTTTGCAACGAGCATCTCGCCCTGGGTCGTCACGTGGGAGGCGCTCGAGCCTTACCGTGTTCTCGCGTTCTTCCGGCCGCCGGGCGATCCGCCGCCTCTGCCCTATCTCTCTTCGGCGAAGGATAAGAACGACCCTGGAATCGACCTCATCATCGAGGTCTATATCAGATCGATGATGATGCGCGAGAGCCACTTGCGGCCGTGGCGGCTGAGCGCTGCCTCGCTCGCCGACATGTACTGGACGCCCGCGCAAATGCTGACGCATCACACCAGCAACGGGTGCAACCTGCGACCCGGCGATCTGCTAGGCAGCGGAACGGTGTCGGGTCCGGACCCGGGCTCTCAGGGCTGCATGCTCGAGCTCACGCGCAAAGGCGCCGACGCCATCGCGTTGCCGACTGGGGAGGAACGCAGATTTCTTCACGATGGGGACGAGGTCATTCTGCGCGGCTACCTCCGGCGCGAGGGAGCGGCGCGCATCGGCCTCGGTGAGTGCTCTGGCCTTATAGTCGCATCTCCACAGCTGTAACGCCCAGTCACAATCGATGTCGATGTCGAAGAATGGGCGCGAGCCCCTGTACATAGTGCGCAACTCACACATCCACGGCCGGGGCGTCTTCGCCGTCCGGCGCATCAGAAAGGGAACGCGGATCCTCGAATACACCGGGGAGCGCATCAGCGACAAGGAAGCGGATCGCCGCTACGACGACACCAGGATGAAGCGCCACCACACCTTTCTGTTCACGCTGGACAGCAAGACCGTGATCGACGGGGCGATCAAAACCGGCGGCGGGGAGGCGAGCTTCATCAACCACTCATGCGAGCCCAACTGCGAAGCCGTGATCACGGGCAGGAAGATTTTCATTCACGCCCTCCATACGATCGAGCCGGGCGAGGAGCTCGCCTACGACTACCAGTACGAGCGCACCGGTAAGAACGACTCGGCGCTGGAGAAGTTCTACGTCTGCAAGTGTGGGGCGCCGAGTTGTCGGGGAAGCATCCTGAAGCCGGCTAAGAAAAGGCGGCCGCGGGCCCGCTAGGGCTGGACTTCCCCCGCGCGCCGGTTTGATTCATCGACTGAACTCTTTTTCGGAGCACCCCGCATGCGTCTCATTCTACGCGCGCTCGCGCTCACCTTTGCCCTGGCGGCTCCTGCCGCCGCTCAAGTGTCCGCGGTCCCGATGCAATCGACACCGCTCGACCCGGCGAATCTCGACCGCTCGGTCGCGGCCTGCACGGACTTCTATCAGTTCGCCAATGGCGGCTGGGTGAAGGCCCACCCCGTCCCGGCCGCTTTCTCCGTCTGGGGCAGCTTCAGCGAGTTGTCCGAGAACAACCAAAGCAACCTCCTTACGATCCTCCGCAATGCCGCCGCAACGGGGAACTCTCAGGCCAATCAGGATCTACGGAAGCTTGGCGTCTTCTACTCCTCGTGTATGGACTCCACGGGTGCCGAGCGAGCTGGTTCGCAGCCCATCAGCCCACAGCTCAGCCGAATCGCGGCCATACGGAATCGCGCGCAGCTCGAGGCCGAAGTGGCACGCCTCCACGCGCAGGGTGTGCCGGTGCTCTTCGGTTTCGGCGCGCAACAAGATATGAAGAACAGCACGTCCGTCATCGCCAACATCAATCAGGGCGGCCTGTCGCTGCCGGATCGCGACTATTACCTCAATCAGGACAAACGGTACGTGGACATCCGGGCCAACTACACGGACCATCTGACCCGGATGTTCCAGCTCGTTGGCGAGAGCGCATCTCAGTCCGCTGCGGACGCGCAGCGCGTCCTCGCGATCGAGACTGCGCTTGCGAGGCCCGCCATGACGCGGGTTCAAATGCGCGATCCCAACGCCAACTACCACAAGATGACAGCAGCCGAGCTGGCGCAGCTCACCCCGGGATTCAACTGGCCCAATTTCTTCGCCGGGGAAGGAAGAAGCGACATCTCGACGCTAAATATCCAAAACCCGGTCTTCATGCGAACGGTCGACAGCCTGTTGACGTCGGCGTCGCTGGATGACTGGAAGGCGTACCTCCGCTGGAAGGTCGCGGACGCGGCGGCGCCAAGCCTCAGCTCGGCGTTCGTCAACGAGGACTTCCGCTTCGCCAGCACCTTGAGCGGCGCGAAGGAGCTGCTCCCGCGCGACAAGAGATGCGCCCGAGCGACCGACACAGGACTGAGGGATGCGCTCGGACAGGCGTACGTGTCGCAATACTTCACGCCGGCGGCCAAACAGCGCGCGCTCGAGATGGTGCGGAATCTCGAATCGGTATTTCACGACCGCCTGCAGACGCTGATCTGGATGACCGACACCACCAGGGCGCAGGCGACGGGCAAACTCGCCGCTTTCACCAACAAGATCGGATACCCGGACAAGTGGCGCGACTATTCGACGCTCACGATCAAGCCGGGAAACTTTCTCAGCAATCAGGTCGCAGTGCGCGAATACGAGCGCCGGCGAACGCTATCGAGAATCGGCAAGCCAGTGGAGCGCGCGGAATGGGGAATGACCCCGCCCACCGTCAACGCCTATTACAACCCGTCAATGAACGAGATCGTCTTTCCGGCCGGCATCATGCAGCCGCCGTTCTTCGATCCGAAAGCGGACGACGCGGTCAACTACGGCGGGATGGGCGCGGTGATCGGGCACGAGATGACGCACGGGTTCGATGATCAGGGCTCGCAGTTCGACGCCCAGGGAAACCTTCGGAACTGGTGGAGTGTCTCCGACCTCGAGAAGTTCAAGCGCGGGACGGGCCTCGTGTCATCGCAATTCGATTCATACACCGTGCTCGACAGCCTGCACGTGAACGGCAAGCTCACGCTCGGTGAGAATCTGGCGGACCTCGGCGGACTCTCGATTGCGTACGCTGCACTGGAAAAAGCCCTGGCCGACAAGGGCAGGCCTTCCCTCATCGATGGCTTCACTCCCGAACAGCGCTTCTTCCTGGCATGGGCGCAGATCTGGAGACAGAACATCAACCCCGAGGCCCAACGCGTGCGCATCAACACCGATCCACACTCGCCCGGAGTGTGGAGAACCAACGGGCCGCTCTCGAACATGCCGCAATTCGCGGCGGCGTTTGGCTGCAAGCCCGGCGATCCAATGGTCAGGCCGGATTCGGTGAGGCCGGTGATCTGGTAGCTGAGGCTGGCATCGTTTCAGAGAACCAGGAATCTTAAAACAAATGAGAAGAGCCAGGTTGCGCGTGCACCTGGCTCTTCTCGCATTTGGCTTCGAGCGACTAAGTTGCAACCATGACAGCCCGAGGCTTCTTCTACCGCGAAACGGAAGGAATTCGCGTCACCGTTCGGCCCGTGTACCTCCGCGATCACTCCGAGCCTTCCCAGAGCCATTATGTGTTCGCCTATTTCGTGCGCATTGAGAACGTAGGAACTCTCGCCGCCCAGCTTCTCACCCGCCGGTGGCTGATTCACGACTCGTTCGGCGAAGGAGTTGACACCGAGGTCATTGGAGAGGGAGTCGTAGGCGAGCAGCCGACGATCATGCCGGGCGCCGTGCACGAGTACCAGAGCTTCTGCATTCTCAAGTCCGGGGAAGGCTGGATGGAAGGCCACTACGGCTTCCTGCGGCAGGACGGAACCTCTTTCGAGGCTGCGATCCCGCGCTTCATACTCAGCGCGAGCGAGTCGACCAGCCTGCCATCCTGAGCCGCGCACGACTGTTGCTTTGGTACCGGGCGTGAGCCGCATCTACGACATCTCGGTACCGATCCGCTCGGGCGGACTCGTCTATCCGGGAAACCCGGAGATCGACATCACGCTCCAGCAAGCGGTGGCCAAAGGTGCCGGTGCCAACGTCTCGGCGATACGCTTCGGATCGCACACGGGAACTCACGCCGATGCGTCGCGCCACTTCTTCGACGATGGCCAACCCGTCGACCAGATTCCGCTCGACCGGCTGATCGGACCGGCGTTGCTGGTGAGCTTTGGCGACGACGTGCGGGCGGTTGGCGCCGCGGAGCTGAAGGCGCACGATCTCCGGGGCCGCAAGAGAATCCTCCTGCGCACGCGGAACTCTGCTCTCCTTTCGCAGAAGGACTTCGTGAAGGACTACACCTACCTCGCTCCCGACGGCGCGGAATACCTGGTCGACAAGCGTATCGAGCTCGTGGGAATCGACTACCTGTCGATCGAGCAATTCCACTCCGGGCATCACCGCACGCATCGCACTCTGCTCGCCAAGTCGGTGGTAATTCTCGAAGGCCTCGATCTTTCGATGCCCCCTCCGGGAGAATATCAGCTGATCTGCCTACCTCTCCGGATCGAAGGTTGCGACGGCGCGCCGGCGCGCGCGGTGCTGATCGCGTGACACAATTCACGCACATTTTCTTCGACATCGGTGGAGTACTCGGCTCGAACGGCTGGGACCACGAGCAGCGGGAGCGAGCCGTTGAGCGGTTTGACCTGAACGCCGAAGACTTTGAATGGCGCCACAAGGAGGTTGTCGGCGAGTGGGAAGAGGGCCGGATCACGCTCGATGAGTATCTCGACATCGCGGTCTTTCATACCTCGCGCACATTCTCGCGCGAGGAGTTCGTCGACTTCATGTACTCGCAGAGTATCCCCGACGAAGCCACGATCATGATTGCGCGGCTGCTCTCGCGCCGGCCCGGTTACACGCTGATGACTATGAACAACGAAGCCGAAGAGCTCAATCGATATCGTATCGAGAAGTTCGGAATCTCCCCGATCTTCGAGGCATTCCTTTCGTCGTGCTGGCTCGGGGTTCGAAAACCCTTACGCAAGTTTTATCACCGCGGCCTGGGTATCGCTCATGCGGAGCCGGCAACTTCGCTGTTTATCGACGACCGGCAGCCGAATCTCCTTTCCGCCAGCACCCTTGGCATGAACGTGGTTCACTTCAAATCAGCAATACAGCTCCGCTCCGATCTGGAGCGCCTTCTCGATCTCGAACTTTCCGGAGCATAGGCAATGCGCTTGGCGATGATAGGCCTTGGCCGAATGGGCGGCAACATGTCGGAGCGGCTGCTAAAGGGCGGCCACGAAGTCGTCGTCTTCGATCTGAAGCCTGATACAGTGCAGCGATACGTTTCGCTTGGCGCCACCGGGTCGACAAGCCTGAGCGACGTCCCGACCAAGCTCAAGACCCCGCGCATCGTGTGGATAATGGTCCCGGCGGGAAAACCCGTGGACGAGACGATCGCTTCGCTGTTGCCCGGCCTGTCGAAAGGCGATGTGATCATCGACGGCGGCAACTCCAACTTCCACGACACGATGCGGCGAGCCTCAGACCTTCAGGCGAAGGGAATTCACTTCGTCGATTCGGGCACCAGCGGAGGCATCTGGGGACTCGCGAACGGATATTGCCTCATGATCGGTGCATCAGCAGAGGCTTTCAAGTTATGCGAGCCGATTTTCAAGACTCTTGCTCCGCCCGATGGATACGCGCACATGGGCCCTCCCGGCTCCGGACACTACGTGAAGATGATTCACAACGGCATCGAGTACGGCGCGCTGCAGGCGTACGCCGAGGGCTACGAGATTCTCCACGCGTCGAAGGATTTCAAGCTTGACCTGCACAAGATCGCTGCTGTCTGGAATCACGGCAGCGTCGTGAGATCCTGGCTCAATGAGCTGGCCGAGAGGGCTTTTGAGAAGGACGTCGAGCTGAGCAGTCTGCGCGGATACGTGGAAGACTCGGGCGAGGGCCGGTGGACCGTGCAGGAAGCCATCGAGCTCGATATCCCCGCGCCGGTGATCACGCTGTCGCTGCTTGCGCGCCTTCGTTCGCGCCAGAGCGATTCGTTCTCAGCGAAAGTTATTGCGGCGCTTCGCAACGAATTCGGCGGTCACGCGGTAAAAAAGACATGAGAACTCCGGTTTCGGTTCCGCTCGTGCGAGCGCCCAGAAAGCGCGGACGCCGCGACAAGGCTGACCCGTGCACGATGGTGATCTTCGGCGGCGCCGGAGACCTCACCAAGCGCAAGCTCATTCCGGCGATCTATTATCTCGCTGAGCAAAAGCTCCTTCCGGAAAACTTTGCGCTGCTCGGCGTGGCTCGAGATCAGAATACGGACGAGGGATATCGCGCGCTGATGCGCGAGGCAATGGCCAGCTCCGACGAGATCCACAAAGTCCATGACGACGTCTGGCAGTGGCTCTGCGAGCGGACGTTTTATGCCGGCGGCGATTTCTCGAAGGACGACGCCTACGCGAACATCGAAAAGCGGCTCAAGGAGATCGAGACACGCTCCCCCAAGGAGGAACGGAACCGCCTCTTTTATCTGGCGATTCCACCCAGCGTTTTTGAGACCACTCTCAAGCACCTTTGCGCCAGCGGGCTTGCCTGGCGAACACACGAGTATGAGGAGCGTCCGTGGGTCCGGATCGTGATCGAGAAGCCCTTCGGCCGGAGCCTCGAATCGGCGAGGACACTCAACCGACTTGTACTTGACGAGTTCGGCGAGCACCAGATCTATCGCATCGATCACTATCTCGGAAAGGAAAGCGTCCAGAACATCCTCGTCTTCCGATTCGCGAATTCGATCTACGAGCCATTGTGGAACCGCCACTACATCTCTCACGTGCAGATCACGGCGGCGGAATCGGTGGGCGTGGAAGGGCGCGGCAAGTATTATGAGGAGGCGGGAGTGCTGCGCGACATGTTCCAGAATCACCTGTTGCAGCTGCTCACGCTCGCCGCCATGGAGCCGCCCAGCTCCTTCACGGCGGATGCCGTTCGCGACGAGAAGGTGAAGGTGCTCCATTCGGTGAGGCCCCTCATTCACGATGATTGTGAGCCGCCGGTGGTTCGCGCCCAGTACGACGCCGGCACGCTCGACGGCAAATCGGTACCGGCGTATCGAAGCGAGCCCGATGTCTCGCCAGGATCGCTCACACCGACGTACGCCGCGATGCGGGTCTCCATCGACAACTGGCGGTGGAAGGGAGTCCCGTTCTACCTGCGATCCGGAAAGAGAATGACCCGACGGCTATCGGAGATCGCCATTCAGTTCCGGTCGCCCCCGCTTTTGCTGTTCGGTCAAAAGGCCGTCGAGGAGATGTCTCCGAGCGTGCTCACACTTCGTGTGCAGCCCAACGAGGGAATTTCCTTGCGATTCCAGGTGAAGACGCCAGGCGCGATGCACGAGCTCACTCCCGGACTCGAGATCACTCCCGTCGACATGGACTTCACCTACGCCGAGGCGTTCGGAAACGAGGCGCACCCGGCGTACGAGACACTGCTGCTCGATTGCATGATCGGAGATCCGACGCTCTTTACGCGCAGCGACGAAGTGGAAATGGCGTGGTCCATCATCGACCCGATATTGGAATACTGGGACAAGCATCCCGCGACAACGCTTCCAACCTATCCGTCGGGCAGCGGCGGGCCCGACGAAGCAAACAAAATCCTTGATGGAGATCACACACGTTGGCGATAGCTCCAATACTCCTCCCGCTCGTCGCGCTCGTGCTTTCCTCGAGCAGCTGCCAAAATCCAAATCCAGGTGAGAAGGAATCAGCGGCCATGCCAGCGGGGGACACTACGCTAGCGGGCGACACGACCCAACACGCGCTGTCGGTGGAAGACAGGGCGCTGGTGCTTCGGGCACGTGAGCTCGATCGTGCCGACAGTCTCGAGGCCGCGCGCGCCGCGTACGACCAGGCCGCCCAAAAGCTTCCGCAGCTATCCGATTGGCTCTACCTCAGGGCGGCTGGTGTCAGCGGCGACAGCGCGGCAAGGGCAGGGTATTACGCCAGGCTTCGAACCGACGTGGCGCGCGATCGGGTTCGCTGGACTGAGGCGATCGCGCGCGAGCGGACGCGCGATTTCGCAGGTGCCGTTCGGGCCTACGCCGCGCTGGGCGCTAAGCTCGATGCATTGAGACTGCGCATCAATCCTCCCGCTGACGATGCATCGCGCACCGCTGCGCGCGGGGAGCTGTTGTCGTTCATCTCCAGGTCCGACAACTCGGCCGATACGCGCGAAGCGATCGATCTCTTCGACAAGGTTTTCACAACAACCACTCCATCGGAGGAGCTCGTCATCGCCCGCGCGGCCGGCCAATCGGGAGCACCGGACCGGGCCGCCACTGCTTACTCCAAAGCTCTTGCGGCGGGGCTCGGCGATGTCGCGGACAACGTTGGGTACGGCTCGGTCCTCTTTCGCCTGCGCCGCTACCCCGACGCGGCCGAGCAGTTTACGAAGGTCCGAAGGCCGCCGAATCTCGCTGCCGCAGCGCAATACCAGCGTGCGAGAGCTCAGATCGCACTCGGAAACATCGCGGCGGCACGCTCAACTCTGCGGGCAATCACGACGGTCTATCCGAAGGACACGAGCGCGGCCTCGGCTCTCCTCCTCCTCGCCGATCTGGCGACTGACGACAATCGCGACAGGGACGCCCGGCAGACTCTGACTTCACTCCTGAAGCGCTTCCCCACGGGCCGCCACGCCACGAACGCCCGCTTTCGCGCCGGAATGATCTCGTACATACAGGGAGACAGAAAAGCTGCTGCCGCTGAATTCGACTCGCTCACCGCCCGTGACTCTAACAGCACCGAGGCGCTGGCTGCCGCGTACTGGGCTGGTCGCTCCTACGCCGCGCTAGGCGACAAGGCGCGCAGCGCTGCCAGATGGCGGTCGATAATCGCCAGGGAGCCGCTCAGTTATTACGCAGTGATGGCGGCCAAGAGACTCGACACTACGCTCGTGGCGTCCGACCGGTCACCTTCGAATTACGGCCGAGTCCCCGCAATCGACACGGCGATTTCTCGCATCGCGGAGCTCAGAGACGTCGGCATGGACGTAGAGGCTGGTTTCGAGAATGATAAATTGTTCCGCGATGCGCTTTCGAATTCAACGCGCATGGTCGCAACCGCGCACGCGCTGGCCGGAACTGATCAGGCATCGCGCTCGATCGCTCTGGGCCGCCGCGCCATCGATGAGATAGGCCGCAGTCCAGAGAACTACAGGCTCTATTTCCCGGTGCTCGAGCGCGAGACCCTCATCTCCAGCAGCAAGGAGAACGGTATCGATCCGGTGCTCGTCGCCGCTCTTATTCGCCAGGAATCGAACTTCAATCCCCTGGCGACGTCTCCAGCCGGTGCCAGGGGCCTCATGCAGCTCATGCCGGCGGTTGGAAAAGCAGTCGCAGATACGAAAGGCATCGGTCCGTGGGATCCGAATCTCCTTTATCAGCCCGCGACCAACATCAAGCTTGGCACCGCGCACCTCAGTGCCCTCGTGCGCAAGTATCCCGAAGTGGTGAAGGTCCTTGCGGCCTACAACGCGGGCGAGTCACGTGTGGAGAAGTGGTCGAGCAAGACGGGCGCTGGAGATCCCGAGATCTTTACCGAGCGGATTCCCTTCGTCGAGACGCGCGATTACGTGAGGACGATTCTGCGCAATCGTGCCTACTACCAGGCGCTCTATCCCTGGTAACGCGCTTAACGGACGGCCCCGCAGTCACCTCAGGCGTGTGTAGCAACTTAGTTCTTGCGGCAATTTCCTTAGCGCCACATGTTTGGCGCTCGTCTCGAGTGTCGACCAGCCGGTCCACTCCGCTCCTCCTTCCGTCCCGAGCCCCTCTCATGATTCTCAATCGCTCCGCTGTAGTATCCATTGCCTTGATCCTTGCGGCATGTTCTCCAGGTGGCGACAAGGCTGTTGGTCCCACCACTCCTCTAAGCCCTGCGGCGAACATCATTAACGCAAACCTGGACTTGGAAGGGACCCCCGATCTTATCGTTCGGCAGGACATGCTGCTCCAGCAATACGTCATCCGCGATGAGAACCTCCCGGCCAACTATTGCAGCGTCGTTGAGGGAGGGGTGACGCCTGGCGTTCGTCGGATCATCCGCTTCACTGTGATGACTCCCAACGTCGGGGACGCCGACCTGTACATCGGAGATCCGAACGCGTACGTCGATGCCGCCGGCAACAGCGATCTCTACGAGTTTTCAACGTGTCACGGGCATTACCACTTCAAGCACTACGCTACCTATGAGCTCTTGGACGCCAATACTGGCAAGGTATGGAAGGCGGCGAAGCGTGGATTCTGCATGCTCGATACTGACCCCAATCCGGCCTGGTTCGGAGAGCCACCGCGTGACCAGAATTTCATGAGTTGTGGCTATCCGGGAATCGCTGGATTCCAGGGCATTAGCCATGGCTGGACCGACACCTATCGCTTCACACTTGGGGGCCAATACTTCGTGCTCGACGGTGGTGACGGGCAACCCGTCGTTCCACCAGGCGATTACTTCATCAGGATTACCGTCAATCCTTCCTATGCTGCCCCCAAGAAGGGCGGCTGCCCCCGCGCTACGGACCCGTCGGGCCTGTGCCACAACTTCTGGGAAAGCAATTACTCCAACAACGTCGCCATCGCCAAAGTGTCGATACCGGCACACGTAGGCCGCGCTGGCGTCGGTCCTCTCTCCGGATCAGCGGTAGAGACCGAGGTTCCTGAGGGCTTCGGGAAGTAAGTAGCAGGTCAACGTAAAGCCGCCGCATGCTTTAGACATGCGGCGGCTTTTTTTAACTTCTCGATCTTCTCCCCTTTCGGGATTGCGCGTCAGCGCTAGCCAGCGCTAGGAAGATCTCCGCGGTCCTGCTTCCTCCGCTTGCGCCAGTCGAGAAGCCACGTTCCTGGGACGATAAACAACGGGGTAAGGAAAAGGCCGAGGAGTGAATTCAGCCAGATCAGCGCGATGTAAAACGCGATCAGGCCGAACGAAACCCAGAGCGTGCCGAGCGGACCGTGCGTTTCCAAGCGAAACTCCCCCGCGAATAGGTAGATTAAAACTATCATGGCGATGGCCCGGGTTGAAGCTTCCGAAGTCGAGAGCGCAGTCGAGACGGCGCTGGAGAACTGCGGGCGCGCGGTGCTCGCGGTCTCGGGCGGACTGGACTCGATGGTGCTTCTCACGGCGGTCTCGAGACTTCCTGCGCGGAAGGGTCGAAACATCACGGCCGCCACATTCGATCACGGGACCGGCAAGGCGGCGGGCAGCGCGGCCGCTCTAGTAGCGCGCTACGCAATTGAGTCGGGCATTCCCTGTGTGACCGGGCGCGCGTCGACGATCGGTACGAGAGAGGAAGAATGGCGGCGCGGGCGATGGACGTTTCTCCGCCAGGTCGCGTCGGAAAACGCTGCCGCCGTCGTCACCGCACACACGCTGGATGATCAGATCGAGACTGTCTTCATGCGCATTCTCCGGGACGCTGGACCGAGAGGACTGGCCGGACTCTATGCAGAGTCAGAGATCATCCGGCCGCTCCTCGGTTTCAGACGTTCCAAGCTCGATGCATATGCTCGCGCGCTTGGCGTGCCGTTCGTGCAGGACCCATCAAATTGTGACCGCAGGCACCTTCGGAATCGCATCAGGCTCGACATCCTTCCGTCAATTGTGAAAAGAAATCCGCGTTTCCCTGACGAGCTGCTGGCGCTAGCGCGCGAGGCCGCGATCTGGCGGCGCTCGATCGAGGATCTCGCAGGGAAGGTGCACACTGAATCGGAGCAGGACGGTGCTCTCCGCATCAGCCGCTCCAGCCTCGAGGGCTACGATGCTGACTCGCTGAGGGTGCTATGGCCGGCTCTGGCAGCGCGCGCCAGCGTGGTGATGGATCGCAGGGGAACCCAGCGAGCCGCGCAGTTTACTATTAGTGGAGCGACTGGAGGTACGATTCAGCTCTCCGGCGGCGTCGAGATCGTAATGCGCCGCGACCACATGCTGTTGCGCCGCTGGCGCGCGCCCAGTTGGGGGCACCAGCGGCAACCGGAGATCCGGACATGACCAGCACCGTCAGACCGCTCGGAATCAAATCCGATCCCCGATTATCGGGCCGAGCCGTCAAGCGAATTGCGTTCGATGAGACGGCGATCGCAAAAAGGGTGACGGAGCTCGGCAGGGAGATCAGCGCGGCGTATCCCGATGGCGATTTGCTGGTGCTGGGTTTGCTCAAGGGAAGCTTCATTTTCCTCAGCGATCTCGTGCGGCAAATCACGCGTCCACTGCAGGTCGATTTTCTGGTGGCTTCGAGTTATGGCGATGGAACGGTATCGAGCGGGACAGTAAATCTTGTTTACGACCCGGAAACTGAGCTCAAGGGAAAGGACATACTTTTGGTCGAAGACATTGTCGATTCCGGCCGCACATTGAATCGTCTGATGTCTATACTTAAGGATCGGAAACCGAGGTCGCTCGAAATCTGTGCGCTCCTGCACAAGCGGATCGCCGAAGGACTGAGGCACGACGTCAAGTTCGTGGGTTTCGATGCGCCGCATGAGTTTCTGGTTGGATATGGGTTGGATCACGCGGAGAACTTCCGCCATTTGCCGTACATAGCGAGCTTGCAGTAATGCCTATACAAATGCCAAACAAAAATCCCAAGAAGCCTACGAACTGGAGCAAGGTCTCGAAGCAGCTCTCGTTCTGGGTTTTCGTCATATTGGTGCCCGTTGCGATCATCCAGTTCTCCGGGAAGGGGTCGGAGGCGGCACCCGAGATTTCCTATTCCGAGTACACGAGGGAGCTCCAGCGCGAAAACATCGACAAGGTCACGATTCAGGGCGGCCGCGCACTCACTGGCGACTTCAAGCAGAGGGTCCAGGCCAAGAGTGGAAAGGCCGTCCAGAAATTCAAGGTCCTTCTCCCGATGGAGAATTCGACCGACGACCTCAAGGAGCTCAAGGCGCACGGAGTCCAGATCCAGGCCGAAGAGCAACGCACCTCACTGACCGCCCTTCTCATCGGGTTGTTCCCGTATCTGCTCATCTTCGGAATCTGGTTCTTCCTCTTCCGGTCCATGCAGGCGGGCGGAGCCAAGGCGTTCAGCTTCGGCAAGTCGAAGGCAAAGCTCCTGACGGGTGACACGCCCAAGGTCACGTTCGACGACGTCGCCGGCGCCGACGAGGCCAAGGTCGAGCTTCAGGAGATCATTGAGTTCCTTAAGGATCCGCAGAAGTTCACGAAGCTTGGCGGTCGCTTGCCGAAGGGCGCGCTCCTGGTCGGTCCTCCCGGAACCGGCAAAACGCTGCTTGCCCGTGCAGTCGCGGGCGAGGCCGGCCGTCCATTTTTCTCGATGTCGGGTTCTGACTTCGTGGAGATGTTCGTGGGCGTGGGCGCCAGTCGCGTGCGCGATCTATTCGAGCAGGGCAAGGCGCACGCTCCCTGCATCATCTTCATTGACGAGATCGATGCCGTGGGCCGCCATCGCGGAGCCGGCTTGGGTGGCGGCCATGACGAGCGGGAGCAGACACTCAATCAGCTCCTGGTCGAGATGGACGGATTCGAGTCGAATGAGGGCGTTATCCTGATCGCTGCCACGAACAGGCCGGACGTTCTCGATCCGGCGCTCATGCGGCCCGGCCGTTTCGACAGGCAGATCGTGGTGGATTTGCCGGACCTGCGCGGACGCGAAGGAATTCTTCGTGTGCACATCCGCAACAAGCCGATGGCGGATGATGTAGACGTTACCACGCTCGCGCGGGGAACCCCCGGCATGGCGGGAGCCGATCTCGCCAACCTGGTGAACGAAGGGGCTTTGCTCGCTGCCCGCCGAAACCATGAGAAGGTCTACATGGCCGACCTCGAGGACGCGAAAGACAAGGTGATGATGGGCGCCGAGCGGAAATCAATGGTCATGAAGGACGAGGAGCGGAAGCTCACGGCGTATCATGAAGGCGGACACGCCATCTGCGCCGTGAAGGTTAAGGGCAACGATCCGCTGCACAAAGTCACTATCGTTCCGCGCGGACGCACGCTCGGTGTGGCGTGGACGCTGCCCGAAGACGATCGCGTATCGGTCACGAGAGAGCAGCTGGAAGCGAATCTCGTCAAGGCGTATGGTGGTCGCGTTGCCGAGGAGCTGGTGTTCGGACGCGATCGCGTCACGACTGGTGCAGCAAGCGACATCCAGCAGGCTACCGGCTTGGCGCGCCGCTATGTATCGCAGTGGGGATTATCCGATGAAATCGGTCCAGTGCTCGTCGGCGACAACGAGCAGGAGCTCTTCCTCGGCCGCGAGCTGCAAACCCGGCGCGAGGTTTCCGAGCGCACCGCGCAGCTGGTCGACTCCGAGGTGTCACGCGTCATCAAGGAAGCGTATTCCCGGGCGACGTCGGTGCTTCAGGAGAACATGGATCTGCTGCACACGGTTGCGGCGGCGCTCCTCGACCGGGAGACCTTAACCGGTGATGAAGTCGCAGCGCTCTCTCGCGGCGAGACGCTCCCGCCGCGTTCGGTGAGTCCGCCACCGTCGGCTCCGGCCCTGGCTACGCCGGTGATGCATCCCAAGCCGTCGAAGCCGCCCCTCTTCGGAGGACCGGAGGTAGCGCCGGCGTGACCTTCGCCTGGCCGTCCAAATCGCAGCGGCCGACCATTTTTGGAATTCTCAACGTTACCCCCGACAGCTTCAGCGACGGGGGTAATTTCTTTTCCACCGAAGCCGCGATCGCCCAAGCCGGACGAATGATTTCTGAGGGCGCAGACGCGATCGACATCGGTGGCGAATCTACCCGGCCTGGCGCGCAACCGGTTGCCGTGCGGGAGGAGCTCAAGCGGGTGCTACCGACGATTCGCGCCATCCGGTCGAGGTGGAGTAGGGTTGCAATCTCCATCGACACCGTCAAGGCCGAGGTTGCTCGAGCCGCGCTCGCCGAGGGAGCTTCGATCGTCAACGATGTCTCGGGAATGTCGCTGGACCCCGAGATGCCGCGAGTCTGCGCGGAGGCGGGCTGCAGCGTGGTGCTGATGCATTCGCGCGGGTCGGTTGCCGACATGGCGAGCTATGACAACGCTGTCTATGGATCCGATCCCGTTGGTGAGGTCCTGTCCGAGCTCGAGGAAAGCGTACAGACCGCACAACGAGCCGGAATCCACCCTGGCCGCATCGCCCTCGACCCTGGGATTGGGTTCTCGAAGCGGACGGAGCATTCGCTCGCCACGCTGGTCGCGCTGCCACGGATTGTTGCGCTGGGGTATCCCGTCCTGGTAGGGGCATCGCGCAAGCGCGTGATTGCCGAGCTCATTCGCTACACCGCCGGGCCCGGAAGCGCGGCCGGAGGTACTACGCTCGCTCAGGAGGTGATCTCGAATGACGATCGGGACATGGCAACAGTGGGCGTCAACGTCGTCGCGTTTTTTTCTGGGGCGCGGATCTTTCGGGTGCACAGCGTGAGGGCCAATCGCCTGGCACTCGATGCTGCCTGGGCGCTAACGCCCGAAGAATCCGAGCTTCTCGCGGACTAGCTCACGCCTCCGTCAGGGTGGCGTCGACTAGCGGATCACTTTCTCCCTGCCGAGCCACCACACGAGCAACCATGAGGAAACTATCTGTACGAGGATTATCGTGGGCAGCAATGCATGGTTCGATGCGATGAGGGTCAGGGCGCCGGCTGGCAGAAACATCAACGGGACATTGAGCAGGTTGAAGATCACGATTCCGATCAGCAAGCCTTTCGAGCCGCCGAAGAGTTTCCAGCACGCGACGCAGAATCCCACCTCCACCAGAAGGTCGAGAAGCGGATACCCCTGCAGATTGAGTCCGAACCGCGGTCCCCACGGCAGCGGAAGAAGTGTGAGGTTCGGCTCGTGGTGAATGATGTCGAGCACAATGTGCGAGAATATGCCGAGGCTGATCGCCCTACCGACGTACTCGCGGTGCACCGACTTCCCCATGCCCCAGGCGAGCGCCGCGAGTAACGCGCCCGTGAACAAGGAATGCGAATAGGGGAGGAAATCGAGGTGGATGGCCTCGGGTGTCGCCCGCACGTGCTCGATGCCGAGGTAAGTGAACACCACCCACAACAGCTCGACGACCTGGACGGCAATGAGAAGAGGCCACAGTCCTACGCGTGGATACTTCCTCTTAAGCGCGAGTGCTGCTGACGCGTGGGTGATGGCGTACGTAAGCTCTCCTCAGCGGAATTGAAAGTGCATTCGCCGAACATCGCACCGCGACTCACCGGTGTGGGCAACTCCGAGGCCGCTGAAGTATTTTTGATGAGTTTCTCTTTCCTGGGGTAATCCCGATAAGACGGTTTCCATCTCCGGGTTGGACCACCGCCGCCCTGCTTCTGTTCGTCTACATGCTGACCCTCGCTCCTGGCGTCACGCTGTGGGATTCGGGCGAGTTTCTAGCTGCCATCCGTTCGCTCGGCATCCCGCACCCTCCGGGCACCCCGCTTTACGTGCTGATCGGAAAGGTCTGGAGCATGATCTTCGCTTCCGCGTTCGGGTTTGCGCGGTCGATCAACCTTCTGTCGGCGGTGTGCACCGCGTTCGGGTGTGGAATTCTCACCAGCTTGTTCAACCGGTGGACCGGCGATGGGTTTGCCGCGACCGCCGGGGGCTTGACTGCCGGCTTGATGTCGACGGTATGGCTGAACGCGACAGAAACCGAAGTGTATGCGGTCGCGTTTCTTTTCGGCTGCATGATCCTGTGGGCGGCCGATCGTGCCGGCGAGAATTCTGACGCGCGGTGGGCATTGCTGACCGCCTATCTGGCGGGCCTTGCGTGGACATTGCATCCAACCGCGCTGCTCGTCCTGCCGAGCGCGATCCTCCTCGTTTTCAGCACTCGGGACGGTTACTTCGCTGTGCCGGTTGGCAGACGTCACGCCGATGGCAGGCGTGAAGCTCATTCGTTCGCGAAGCTGCTGCGCGCCGCGATCGTGGTGGCACTCATCGGAATGACCTGCGTCGCGTTCATGACTATTCGCGCGAGACACGATCCTGCAGTCAACCAGGGCAATCCGTCGACCTATCGTGCTCTCCTCGATGTGATTCTAAGGCGGCAGTACGATATTCCCCCACTCTGGCCGCGGCAGGCGCCGCTCTACCTCCAGTTTGGAAACGTGATCGAGTACGCTGACTGGCAATTCGCCAGGGGACTCGCGCCCGACGCGCCGCCGAGCTGGTGGAGAACGCCCATCACGGTGCTGTACGCGCTGGTCGGTGTGTTTGGCTTTATGGCGCACAGGACGGCCGATCGCCGCAGCTGGCGGGCGCTCGCCGTGCTCTTTCTCGTTTCGCTGGTCGGGGTGATTCTCTACCTCAACCTCAAGGCAGGCCCCTCATTCGGAGATGGAATACTGGCTCCATCCGCACCGCACGAGGCGCGCGAGAGAGACTATTTCTTTTTCTTCGCGTTTGTCTGTTGGGGACTGTGGGCGGGTTTTGGCGCGATCCGCGTCTCGCAATTGCTGCCCGTACCGTTAAAGCTGGTCGCGATGGTGATGCCGTTTGCACCGGCCCTCTTCAACTGGAGCGCGGTCGACCGCCGGACCGACGCGGTCGAAGAGCGAGCCCGTCTCGACGCCACTGACATGCTGGCCAGGGTTCCGCCCTCCGGGGTCTTCCTCGCGCTCGGTGACAACGACACGTACCCGCTCTGGTATTTGCAGCAGGGCGAAGGAACGCGTAAGGATGTCACCGTGATCGCGGTGCCGCTCCTCGGCGCGAAATGGTATCGCGCCGAGCTCGCGCGGCGCTATAAGCTTCTCGATTCGGCTACCGTCGAGACATGGCCTGGCCGCGATAGCGTCGTTGCAGTGCTTACGAAGCGATCGTACGGCCAGAACCGTCCGGTGGTGAAATCGCCCTTCTTTGCAATAGACACCACGATGCGCGCAAAGAAATAGCGCCCCGGTACTATTGGATTACGATCGTGTAGGCGCCGGTGCCACCGACGTTGGCGGGCGTCGCAAAGATGCCCTAGAAGTCCGTTACTGCAGGAGTGAACGTGAGGAGAGCATCCGTTGTCGTCACATCTTTGTTGTCGTTGCCGGTCAGGAAACTACCGTTCGAGTCGTAGAGCACGATATACGAGTCGACCGCCGCGGAACTCATTGAGACGGTGACGGACTGGCCGGCTGCGACGCAGATAAAGAATTGGTCTCCGTAAAAGCCACCGGTGCGCGGACAATCCGATGCCTCCAGGGTCTGCGGCGTAACGACGCCGCGCACCACGAACACTTGCTCGCAGTTCGTCACTGATCCTGCATCGAGGAGTGATGTTAGCGTGTACGCCCCGGTGATGTTTCCATAAAACGAGTTTGCGCCGAGGATGTAATCGCCGGACGGCAGAATTGCTTTGATCCGTGAGTTCGATTCTGTGCCGAAATCGTCGTTAATGCCAATGGCAACTCCGTTCCCGCCGTATAGCAGCAGGTACGTGTCGAATGTCCCGGACGTTTGGCTGAACACGTAGGTACCGGCAGCTGTGAGCGTAGTGCCGTAGAAATCGACGAAACTCCCGTCCGAAAACTTGCAGTCGGAGGTGGCGAGCTCTCCGTTTGTCGTACCGCCGATGGCATGGGTGCCAGTGATGCCGCACGGATCAATACCGTTCGCCGTGAAGGTAACGGATAGAGCACCGCTCGAAGCCGTAAGAGTGTTCGCTCCGCCAGCGCTACCAAGGGTCCAGCTACCAACGGTTGCCACGCCGTCGGTATTCGTGACGATGGTGCCACCTGTAACTGATCCACCGCCCCCGGTAACCGCGAACGTCACAGCCACACCGCTCAGTGTAGCGCCGTTCTGGTCACGCACTATCACCGAGGGCGGGTCGGGAACCGCGGTTCCAGGTGATGCGCTCTGACTTGTCGGAGAATTCGCGGAGATAGAGCTCGCAACGAGTCCGGGACCCGAAGAGTCACCACAGGAGAGTTGTGCGATCAGCAGCGCGAGCAAGATGCGCCCGAAACCGACCCTGTTCCGATAGGCCATCTCGCGAATGTCGGGAAGGCACTGCTCGTGTCAAGGAGATACAGTCCGATCAGCGGCGCGAGATGCAAAAAAGCCGGAGAGCTCATCCTCTCCGGCTTTTTTCCAAAACTCGCTCGCAGCTATCGCCGTTAATACCGGTAATGCTCCGACTTGTACGGCCCCTCGAGCGGAACGCCCAGGTAATCGGCCTGATCCTTCGACAGTTTGGTCAGCTTCACGCCGAGCTTATCGAGATGCAGTCGTGCGACCTTCTCGTCCAGCTTCTTGGGCAGCGTGTAAACGCGGCACTCATAAGCGTCGCAGTTGTTGTGCAGCTCGATCTGGGCCATCACCTGGTTGGTGAAGCTCGCTGACATCACGAAGCTGGGGTGCCCTGTGGCACAACCAAGGTTGAGCAGGCGGCCTTCAGCCAGGATCATGACGCTGTGCCCGTCCGGAAACACGTATTCGTCATACTGCGGCTTGATCTGCACTCGCTTTATGCCCTTGGTCTTCTTCAGGCCGGCCATGTCGATCTCGTTATCGAAGTGCCCGATGTTGCCGACGATTGCCTTGTCCTTCATCTGCGCCATGTGCTCGGCGGTGATGATGTTCATGTTGCCGGTCGCCGTGACGAAGATGTCGGCTGTCTTCACCACGTCATCGAGCGTCGTGACCTGATAGCCCTCCATCGCGGCCTGCAACGCACAGATCGGATCGATCTCGGTGATCACTACGCGGGCACCCTGACCCTTGAGCGCCTGCGCGCAACCTTTGCCGACGTCGCCATAGCCGCAGATCACAGCGACCTTGCCGGCCAGCATCACGTCGGACGCGCGGAGAATTCCGTCCGTTAGCGAGTGACGGCAGCCGTACAGGTTGTCGAACTTGCTCTTGGTCACGGAGTCGTTGACGTTGATCGCGGGGAAGAGAAGCGTCCCGGCTTCCATCATCTGATAGAGCCGGTGCACACCCGTCGTCGTCTCTTCGGAGACTCCGCGCAGATCCTTCGACATCCGCGTCCACCGCTGAGGGTCCTTCTTGAACTCGCGCTTCAATAAGCCGAGAATGACGCCGTACTCCTCCGAATCCCTGGCGGGATCCAACTCAGGCACGTGGCCAGCCTTCTCGGATTCTACGCCCTTGTGCACGAGCAGCGTTGCATCTCCACCGTCATCCAGAAGCAGGTTCGGCCCCGATCCATCGGGCCATACCAGCGCCTGATCGGTGCACCACCAATATTCCTCGAGCGTCTCGCCCTTCCAGGCAAACACCGGGGTGCCCTGCGGATCGCTGACTGTGCCGTTCCTGCCGACCACCGCGGCCGCGGCCGCGTGATCCTGTGTCGAGAAGATGTTGCAAGACACCCAACGCACATCGGCGCCGAGGTGTGTGAGAGTCTCGATGAGGACAGCGGTCTGCACCGTCATGTGCAGTGAGCCCATGATCTTCGCGCCGGCGAGGGGCTGCTTGGCCTTGTATTCTCCGCGTAGCGCCATCAGGCCAGGCATCTCGTGCTCGGCCAGTCGGATCTCATTGCGCCCGTATTCGGCGAGCTCGAGATCCTTGACCTTGTACGGTTCCCGTCCTGCTTCGATTGCCGCCGTAAATGCGTTCATCGGTTCTGCGATCGTGGCCACTGTTCGCTCCATTGAAAGTCAGCGTTGGGACGTGATTACGCGGTTTTCATGAGCGGAACCGCATCCGCTTTTTTGCGTGAGCTCTTTGCTGCGACTGCACTGCGTTTGCCGGAGGCTGCGAACAGCATCGGGCCTTTGGCGTCGGTGTCCGCCGGCAGTCCGTTGTAGCGCAGCCTTTCCAATCCCCCCGCGCTCATCCACCCGCCGAGCGTGGCACCATCAAATCCCTGCCAAAGATGACCCATCGTCTGCCGCAGGTCCTGCCTGTCGTGCGGCATCATGTCGAGTACCAGCAGACGCCCGCCCGGCTTGAGCACCCGCACCGCTTCGGCGATCACGCGTGCCGGCTCGGGCGCATAATGCAGGACCAGGAAGAGGAGTGCGACGTCCACTTCACCATCGGCGAGCGGCAGGGCTTCGAGTCTGCCGTTCCTGATATCGACATTCTCGACTCCGTGAAGCCGCTTTCGCGCCGCAGAAAGCATCGCGTTCGACTCGTCGACCGCGATCACCTGCTCGACGAACGGCGCCAACGCCTGCGAGACTGCTCCCGTCCCGCAGCCGAGATCGGCGACCTTCCAGCTTTCGTCGAGAAGGCTAAGCAGCGCGACATCGGCGCGCCGCCCGAACAACTCGAGCCGCATCCTGTCCCACTGACCGGCAGACGTTGAAAAGAACTGCTGCGACTTGGTGCTTCGCTCAGAAAGCACGGCCTGCGTCCGCCTCACATCCTGGTCGGCGGCGCTGGTGTGACTCACTTCGTCCCGGACGAGGTGCCAGAGCCGGCGGGTCGCCGCGTCGAGTGAATCGGTCGCGATCCTGTAGTGCCGACTGGTTCCTTCAGCGCGCGCCTCCACCCAGCCCTCAGCGCTCAGCATCTTGAGATGCCGGCTGATGGTCGACTGCGGGAGCTGGAGGATCAACCGGAGCTCGTTGACGGTGAGCTCGTTCCGCTCGAGGGCGAGCAGGAGCCTGCTCCTCGTCGGATCGGCGAGGGCTGTCATCTGGCCGAAAATGGCCGTTGGGGTCATCGGTTCCATCCGTTCATCCGGATTTAAGGTTATAATCACCTGAGCGCGATGTCAAGCCCCGGTTTGGCCGGCCACAAGAACGGACGATTTATCGCGGATGCTTCGGATTTACGCGGATGCTCCGGATCCCTCCTCGGGGCGGGATAGCTCCTCACGCCAGGGTCGTTTTCTTTTTTTTTGTTTCGTAGGAGAGCTTCCTTTGGCGAACCGAAGCATCCCGAGCGGCAGTTCCCAAATCATCCCGGCCTTGGTGTTACGTGCCTTCACGCCAAGAGGAGCGATCCCGAATGATCCGCCTAAATCCCAAGCATCCGCGATCAACCTTCCGTTCTTGCAGCCAGCCCGAGCGTCAGTTCAGCCTCGCTCTATAGATGCCAGCGAAGCGAAAGGATATTTTCTCCGGATGCTTCGAACCTTGACGTTCGTCGGCGCCCTAATCCTGGCGATTGCTTGCGCGCGTCAGCAACGAGCTATCCGCGTTTTCCAGGATTGCAACAGTGCCGGCTATTGCACCGATATTCAGCTCCGGGACACGACCGCGTGGGGGGTTGCTGACGCAGATTGGCCGAGTTACGGCCGCACCTCGTATGGCGACCGGCACTCGCCGCTGCGCCAGATCACTCCCCAAAACGTGTCCACACTCGAAGTTGCGTGGCGATTCCACACTGGAGAAGGCGCGCCCGCATTCAAGACCAGGGCGCCGACCGCACTCGAGGTGACGCCGCTCGTGTTTCGTGGAACGATGTATCTCAGCACGCCCCTGGGTAGAGTGTTCGCGCTGGATCCGACGACCGGTGCACAGCGCTGGGTGTACGACCCTCAGGTCGATCGAACCATCAACTTCGGCGACTTCGCCAATCGAGGCGTGGCGCTCTGGCTCGATACGACCGCGCCGTCCGCATCCCGTTGTCCCCTCCGACTATTCGTCGCGACAATTGACACCAGGTTGATCGCGCTCGATGCAGCAACTGGCTCGCCGTGCTCCGATTTTGGGCAGCAGGGCACGGTTCAGCTCCGAAACGGACTCCGGAACGCGCCCGCAAATGCGAGCGAGTACGAGGAGACTTCGCCGCCAACACTGGTGGGTGGCGTCGTCGTAGTCGGATCAGCTGTCGCCGACAACAATCGCATCGACGCAGCGAGTGGGGAGGTCCGCGGATTCGACGCGCGAACCGGAGCACTGCGCTGGACGTGGCATCCGGTTCCCCAGGACTCCACGCTTCCGGCATGGCGCACCTGGGTCGGCCCGAACGCGCACCGCACTGGCGCAGCGAACGCATGGACGATCTTCGTGGCCGATCCGGGTCGCAATGTCGTGTTCGTCCCAACCGGTTCGCCGAGCGTGGATTATTTCGGAGGGGAGCGCAAGGGAGACGATCAATACGCCAATTCAATCGTGGCCATAAACGCCGCGACCGGTGCGGTTCTGTGGCACTTCCAGACAGTGCGACACGATCTCTGGGACTACGACAACGCGGCGCCGCCGGCGCTCGTCAGCCTTCAGTTGGACGGGCGCCAGGTTCCCGCGCTTCTTCTTGCTACAAAAACCGGACAGTTGTTCGCTCTCAACCGGGAAACAGGAGCGTCTCTCTTCCCGATTTCCCGGGGAAACGTGCCGGCGAGCGACGTCCCCGGCGAGGAAGCCGCAACTAGCCAGATCATCAACAGCGGACTTCCACCGATCAGCCCGCAGCGTCTCACGCTCGACGAAGTGTGGGGGCCAACCGCAACGGACCGCGACGCTTGCAGGCAGCGTTTCACCGAGCTCCGCAACGACGGGACCTTTACCCCGCCCAGCATTCGAGGATCGCTGATCCTTCCTTCCAACGTCGGAGGCGCACATTGGGGAGGCCTCTCGTTCGATCCAACGAACGAGATCGTCATCGTTCCGACGAATCGAATTGCGGCGGTCATCACTCTCATTCCGCGCGCAGCGTACGAAGCGCGGCAGGGAAGAGAGACAGTTGGTGAGCGCATCGGGACGGAATACGCGATGATGCGCGGCACGCCCTTCGTGCTGAAGCGCGAGCTTTTCCTCGGTCCTTCGAACGCGCCTTGTACGCCGCCACCATTTGGCACCCTCACGGCGCTGAGCCTACGCACGCGAAAGGTCCTGTGGAGTGTTCCACTCGGCACCTCAGAAGGTCTCGACCGGATCGGCATACACGTTCCGCCCGAGATCCCCGGCGCGATCAACCTTGGAGGTCCGATCACCACGGCCAGTGGCCTCGTGTTCATCGGCGCAGCCATGGATCGATACTTCCGCGCATTCGACAGCAGCAACGGGCGCGAGCTTTGGAAGTTCGCGCTGTCAGCGGGTGGAAAGGCAACTCCGATGACTTACCTCGGCGCGGACGGCCGACAGTACGTCGTCATCGCCGCTGGAGGAGATGGAAAAGCTTGGGGCTGGAGTGACGAGATTGTGGCGTTTGCCCTGCCACGAAGCGCACGGTGATATTGTTCAGATCATGAAGGCACTCAGTCATCCGGGCAGACCATGAGCTTCGAGAAAAGTCTTCGCCGTCTGGACGAGATCATGACCGCTCTCGAGAAGCCGCAGGTCGGCCTCGATGAGTCGCTCAAGCTGTTCGAGGAGGGTATCGAGCTGCTCCGCTCGGCGTCGGCCGAGCTTGGAAGCGCCGAGACAAAGGTGCAGATGCTTATCGAGAAGTCCAGCGGTCGCTTCGAGCTCCGGGAGATGGATCTCTAGCGGCGTGGGCGTTGACTTCGCGACAGAGCGCGTAAAGATCGAGCGTCGGCTCGACGACATCTGCACGACGTACCTGCCTGGCCTGCCGGCTCCAATCGCCAATGCGCTTGAGTACGGGCTGAAGAGTCCCGGCAAGAGACTTCGCCCACTACTTCTTCTCTTCGCGTATCGGGCCGCTGGTGGAACGAGGGACGCGGCAATGCTGGCCTGCGGTCCTGAAATAATCCACGCCTATTCGCTCATGCACGACGATCTTCCGTGCATGGACGACGACGACGTGCGACGCGGCCGCCCCACTGTTCACAAGGTTTATGGATCCCGCACGGCGATGCTGGCTGGAGTGGCAATGATTCCCCTCGCCGTTCGAGTCGTGCGTGACTCGGCCCGTGCGATGAGCCTTCCCAATCAGGCGACAACGAAGGTCCTCGAAACACTGCTCTGCTCCAGCGGCGCTGCGGGAATGATTGGAGGGCAGCTACGCGACCTCGCAGGCGAAGGCATCTCCCTCTCCCTCGCCGAACGCGAAGCCATCCACTCGGCCAAGACCGGAGCAATCATTGTCGGATCGGTGCTCATGGGAGCATTGGCGGCAGAAGCAGATGCGGCCCGGGCTGCGGCGTTCGAGCACTACGGCCGCTCGATCGGATTGGCATTCCAGATCATGGACGATGTCCTCGATGTGACCGGGACCACGACGGCGATAGGGAAAACGACCGGACGCGACGCCGTTTTGGGCAAGAGCACCTATCCAGCGCTGCTCGGGATTGACGGTGCACGGAGGAGAGCGCTTACCCTGATCGAGGAGGGTCTTCAGAGCCTCGCCGATGACGGATTGCTGACGCAAGAGCTTTCACAAGTCGCTAATTTCATGCTAACGCGCACGTCCTGAAAAACACCTCCGAAATGTCCATTCTCGACCGTATCCACTCGCCGGCCGATCTCAAGCCGATGACGCGCGATGAGTTGCGCGCAGTCTCCGAGGAGATGCGCGCGCGCCTGATCGAGATCTGCTCGCGGACTGGCGGCCACATCGGTGCCGGGCTGGGAGTGGTGGAGCTCACGGTTGCCCTTCACGCTGTCTTCGATACCCCGCGCGACAAAATCGTGTGGGACGTCGGTCATCAGGGCTATCCGCACAAACTGCTCACGGGACGGGCTGAGCGGCTGGAGACGCTGCGCCAGGAAAACGGTCTCTCGGGCTTCCTCAAGCGGAGCGAGAGCGAGTACGACACTTTCGGAGCCGGACACGCCGGCACGGCGATCTCGGCGGGCTACGGCATGGCGATCGCGCGCGATTTGAACGGGGACGATTTCAAGGTGGTCTCGATTCTCGGTGATGGCGCGCTCACCTGTGGGCTCGCCTACGAAGGGCTCAACAACGCCGGGGCATCGGACAAGGACTTTATCGTAATTCTCAACGACAACGAGATGTCGATTGCGCCCAACGTCGGCGCGATGTCCAAGTACCTCACCTCCATTCAGCGGAATCCGTTGTACAATCGGGTCCGCTCTGCGATCGGATCGGTCATGGACGCCGCGCCAGGGCCGCTGGCGGGTGTAGCAACTCTCGTGCGGAAATGGGAAGAGAGCGTGAAATCTTTTCTCACACCCGGCGTTCTGTTCGAGGAGCTGGGCTTCCGGTACTTCGGTCCTATCGACGGCCATGACATCGATGCGCTGATGGATACGTTCGCGGCGGTGAGGGACCTGAACGGCCCGCGACTGATTCACTGCATCACCCAGAAGGGGAAGGGATTCCCAGCCGGCGAGCACATCGAGAAATGGCACGCGCTGCCGCCCGGTCACGACCCCGCCACTGGCAAGCAGCGCAAGGTCTCCACCGCAAATGCGGCCTACACCGCGGCCTTCGGGCAAGCTCTGGTCGAGCTCGCCACGGAGAATCAAAGAATTGTGGCCATCACCGGAGCAATGCCAAGTGGAACGGGTACGGCAGCGTTTGCGAAGGCCTATCCGGACCGCTTCTTCGATGTGGGAATTGCCGAGGGTCACGCGGTAACGTTCGCGGCTGGTCTTGCCACTGGAGGGATCAGGCCGGTTTGCGCGATCTATTCAACGTTCCTCCAGCGCGCGTACGACAACGTGATTCACGATGTCGCCATTCAGCACCTGCCTGTCGTCTTCGCGATGGATCGCGCCGGTGTGGTGGGAGAAGATGGGCCGACGCACATGGGACTGTACGACATTGCGTACATGCTGGCAGTTCCCGGAATGGTCGTCACCGCGCCGAAAAACGGGACGGAGATGATCGCGCTCCTCCGGAGCGCGCTGGCGTATTCCAAGGGACCGTTCTGCGTCAGATATCCCCGCGACGCGACGCCGGACATCGTCCCTCCCGCAGCGGAGATCGAGGCGGTTCCCCATGCAACCTGGGAAATCCTGCGGCGCGCAAATGCTGCCGGCCGCGACGCTGACCATGCGGTAGCGATACTCGCCGTGGGAACGATGGCGCTACCTTCGCTCGCAGCCGCGGAGATTCTCAGCGAGACCGGCGTCAGCGTCACGGTGGTCAACTGCCGTTATCTCAAGCCGCACGATGAGCGCACGCTCGCTGAGATCGTTCGCGATCATCGAAACATTCTGGTCGTCGAGGAAGGCACTGTGGTAAACGGCTTCGGCGCGCTCATGTCCGCGGTGATCGGTCAGCTGGATCCGTCGGTCAGGGTGGTCACGCATGGAGTGCCGGATGAGTTCGTGGATCAGGCGCCGCGCTCGAAGCAGCTGGCGTCCCTCGGGCTGGACGAGCGCGGAATCGCGCAGCGTGTAAGCGAGGCGTTTGGCACTGAGAGCTCGCGGGGCACACACCTTCGCGCAGTCTGATGCGGCTTGGGGTCATCGGGCATCAGGGCTACGAGGAGCTGCCGGAAATCCTCCGCACGCTCTTTCGCGCCGCACCCTCTCTCGGCATCGAGCCTCTGTTGGAGCAGGGGCTGCATGAAGTCGCCGGCAAGGGTGAGCGGCTGGAAGATCCTTCGCACCTGGATGCGCTTGTCACGCTCGGCGGTGATGGGACACTGTTGCGAGGTGCACGATTCCTCGACGGGCGGGACATTCCGATTCTGGGCGTCAATCTCGGACGTCTCGGATTCCTGACGAGCTGCCAGAGCGAGGATTTCGAGGCGGCGCTGAAGAATCTCGCCAGCGGAGACTACGTCGCCCAGCCACGCATGGCCCTTGGTGCGCGGGCGATCAATGCTGAGGGCCAGACGCGGAAGCAGTGGCGCGCGCTCAACGACTTTGTGCTCCACAAGGGCGGGTTCGCCCGGGTCGTGAGGCTCAACGTTTTTGTCGACGGGGAGAGCATTGGGACTTATGCGGCTGACGGAATCGTGATCTCTACTCCGACGGGATCTACCGCCTATAGTCTTTCAGCCGGCGGTCCTGTAGTCGTGCCGACGGTGGAATCGATCATCATCACGCCGATCTCGCCGCACACGCTCGCGATCCGGTCGCTCGTCATCCCCGCCGATGCTGAGGTTACGGTCGAGGCTAACGAAAGCCCCACCGAACTTCTTGTTACCGTCGATGGACAGGTGGGGACCAGCTTCGTCAAGGGCGAGCAGCTTAAAGTAAGGAAGGCGGACAATCCCGTCCGCATTGTTCGCTTTCCCGGTGCCACCTTCTTCGAGCGAATGAGCCTTAAGCTAGGGTGGGGAGGATTGCCCGAGCGGAACGAGGCGCGCTGATGCTGACCGAGCTTCGCATCCGGAATTTTGCGATTATCGAGTCCGTGACGCTGCCGTTGGCTGAGGGGTTCAACGTGCTTTCCGGTGAAACGGGCGCCGGGAAGTCTATCATTGTCGGTGCCCTCGGCCTTCTCCTCGGCGAACGGGCAAGCGCGGATCTCATTCGTTCCGGTGCGGAGAAGGCGACGGTCGAAGGCGTGTTCGACGTCACCGACATGGCTGGAATCGCCGGACTCGCCGACGAGCGCGGGATCGATGTCGAAGACGACACCCTGGTCCTCAAGCGCGAGATCGCGACGACGGGCAGGGGAAGGGCATGGATCAACGGCGCTCCCGTGACCGCCACCGTGCTGGCGGAGATCGGGCGGCAGCTGGTGAACCTCCACGGCCAGCACGACGCTCAGACGCTCCTCGATGGAGACTCACAGCGTCGGATTCTCGACGCGTTTGGGGGAGCCGAGGCGCAGGCTGATCTCGTGCGGGTGACGCACGGCGAGCTCTCGCGCTTGCGCCACGAGATCACGACGCTCACATCGCGGCGTAGTGACGCCGAGAAGCGCGCGGATTACCTGAGACACGTTGCAAAGGAGATCGAGGACGCGCGGCTTTCACCGGGCGAAGACGCGAAGCTCCAGGACGAGGCGCGCGTCCTGGAGAATGCCGACGAGCTCCGCACGCTCGCCACCACACTCAACGATCTCCTCGCTGGTGAAGAATCAAGCGTCCTCACGCAGCTGGGCGCGGCGCAGCGTCCCCTCACATCGATAGAGAGAATCGATCCCGCCGCGGCGCGAATGCAGGAGCTCTTCGATGCCGGTTTCTACGCGCTGCAGGAACTGGCTCGCAGCGTCGAAGACTACGCAGGCTCGGTGGATCTGGATCCCGCGCGCCTCGACGAGGTGCGCCACCGCCGCGATCGCTTGTTCGGTCTTCTGAAGAAGTACGGTCCGACACTGGTTGATGTCATAGAGGCGGGACGCTCCGCGCGATCCGAGCTCGACCTCATCGATACCGCCCAGTTCGATCTCGCCAATCTCACCGCCCGGGAAGCAGAAGCCCGGCGGCGTCTTTCCGCCGAAGCGGAGAAGCTGTCGGAGTTGCGAACGTCGGCGGGTAAGAAGCTCGCCAAGGCCGTCGACGTGCTACTCCCGCAGCTTGGCATGCCCGACGGCAAATTCTCGGTCGCGCTCGTTTCGCGCGACGAGCCGACGGGCGACGGCGCCGAGGACGTGGAGTTCCGGGTGGCGCTCAATGTCGGGCACGAGGATCGGCCGCTGGCTCGCGTAGCGTCGGGGGGCGAGCTCTCGCGCGTGATGCTCGCGCTCAAGACGATTCTGGCGCGGGTGGATCGGGTGCCGACCCTGATTTTCGACGAAGTCGACGCGGGCATTGGCGGGAGAGTGGGACTCCAGGTGGGCGACACGCTGCGCCGGGTCGCGAAAGAGCACCAGGTGTTCGCGATCTCTCACCTGCCTCAGATCGCGGCGCGCGCACACCATCACATAGTGGTGGCCAAAGGTGCGAAGGGAGGGGTAACCACCGCGGACATATCGGTGCTCGAAGGGACGAGCCGCGTCAACGAGATCGCGCGGATGCTGGGCGGAGATCCCGAAAGCAAAGTCAGCCGCGCTCACGCGAAAGAGTTACTGGAGACCGCGACCACGCCCGCATAAAAAAAAGCCGGCCTTCCCAGGCCGGCTTTTTTCCACACCGTGTTATTGGCCGAAGATCCTGGCGTAGAGTCGCAACTGGATCTGATCGGTAAAGAACTTCGGCTGGTTTCCACCCGAGCCTTTCACCGTTTGCCAATGCAGGTACGTCACCTCGAACGGGATCTTCGCCTTGCCCTGGTCGAACGAATAGAGGTTGGAGAAGGACACTCCGCCCCCAAGCCGGTGCTCCCTTGTCTCGGTCTCGAGGTCGAGCGTCGATGCGTCGAGCGTCACGTCGGCGAATCCCGTCACCGCCGCCGGGATCGTGAAGGTTCCGGTGTAGTGATCCTGCGCCTTGTGGCGATAGACGTACTGCCCAGAGACAGCGAAGAAATTGTTGATCACAATGCGGGGCGTGGTCTCGAACTCGAACGCGCTGCCCAGTTTTCTTTGAACCATTTGCTTTCGATAGAGAGGTGCGAGCTCCTCATTCGGCAGGTCGATGATCCGCATTTCCTCCTCATCGGCGAAGGGCCTGTTGAAGCGGAGGATGAACGATTGCCAGAAACGGCTGCCGAGAAGAATGTCGCTGAACCATCTGCCCTCGACCGCGGTCGCGCCACGACCGGTCCCCAGATCGACGAAGTTGTCCGGTGATTCGATCTGGCCACTCGGCAGGCGAATAATGCCACCGACGGCGGTTCGGAAGTTCAATCCCTTCGGTGACATCCGGGCTTCCGTGCTGCGACCGAACGAGTCGAACACGGAGAACTTGCCGCCGATGTCGATGTCGCCGATGTGGGAGTGCCCCGTCGACGTGAGGGGAGCCGCTTGGATCCCGAAGGGCGATTCAGTGAGAATGCGCTGCGCGTCGTGGAGGGTCAGCCGGTTTTGAGACGCGAACGGCCCGTTCGTCGTGATCGGGTTGCCGGCGCCTAGAAAGCTGGTATAGAGAGATTTGAACGCGGCGACTCGGGCTTCGATCGAAAGCTGCGCGTCGGTCCCCACAATCGGGACGAAGGGCGAAGTGGTGTAGATCTGATTCACGCCCCCGGCAAAGGCTCGGGAGCTGGCGATCAGCGATTGCGCGCTCGCCTGCTTTGCGAGCAGCGCAGGGCACGACGGCGATGCGGCAGGGTCCGCCTGACACGCGGCGAGCGACGCCTCGAGGGTATTGGCGGCGGTTGTGAACTGCGTGAACATCGTGGTGTTCTGTGTAACCGCAGCCGGAATCCCCGCCGCGGCGGGATTGAACCCGAGATTCCCCTGAGTTCCAGCAGTGTTGACGTTGAAGAACGTCGAGGTGTGGGTGCTGACGTACGGGAACTGAATTCCAATCGAGAAGCGCTTCGATAATCCCGCTTCGAATACGAACGGGAAAGCCGCGACGTGGTCGCGCAGCGTCACCTGGGTGTTACCGAGCGTCGCATACCAGGTGGGGTTGCCAGTCAGCGACTGAAGTCCGGTCTGAAGACTCGCGAGGTTGGGAAACTGCCTTACCCCGATAGTATCGAGAGTGAAATCGATGCCAAGGGGCTCCAGCGCTCCCGCTGGACGGCCGGGGGTATCAAAACCGTAGCGCTCGTTGAACGCTGTCCACTGCCCAAGGGTCCGAAACCGGAATACACCCCGGGGAAGCACCAGGGCGTCGTCACCCACCCCGAGCACCCGTTGAGCGCTTGCGGGCGGGGTGAAAACCGCGATGAAAGCCAGTGCTACGGTGGAAACGCTGACCAGACGACGGCGCATAGATTCTCCGCACGATGTGATGATGCACGAGGGGCGTTCGTCCGAGTAGCAGACGTCTGCCGGCGGGGAGACGTTATCATTGCGCGCGAGGTTTTGTCAACTTGAAATTCAGAGTTGCATCCATATGGGTGCGCGGCGCTTGTTAGCCCCATTTTTTGCCGGTAGCTTTGTCTGTCAGCGCGGGAATAGCTCAGTTGGTAGAGCACAACCTTGCCAAGGTTGGGGTCGCGGGTTCGAGTCCCGTTTCCCGCTTCATTTCTTTTCTCTCCTCATCGTTCTCCGCTCGGGTGGCGAAACCGGTAGACGCGAGGGACTTAAAATCCCTTGGGATAAGATCCCATGCGGGTTCGATCCCCGCCCCGAGCATCCACCTCGACATGACTCTCAGCCAGCAGCCGTTCATCACGGGGTACCTCGAGCCGCAGGTCTGTAAGATTCCGGACGCTCCCGTATGAGCGCGGCAACGGCGATGAGGTTCTCACCCCGCGCAATCGAACGCGTGCTGCTGATAGTGAACCCGGCCTCGCGGCGCGGAGGGCGAATTCTGAACAAGGCGCAGAAGGCGTTCGCCGACGCTGGGGTAGTCTGTGACACAATGCCCACCCAGGCAGCGGGGCACGCCGCCGTTCTCGCCAAAACGCACGCCCACAAGTACCAGGCCGTGTTCACGCTCGGCGGCGACGGAACGGTGATGGAAGTCCTGAGCGTGTTAGCTCACCAGGGACCTCCGCTCGGCGTGCTTGGGGGAGGCACCGGGAACGTGGTAGCGAGGACGTTGGGGATCCCGCTCAATCCGGCGCGGGCGGTGCCAATGCTGCTCAGCGGGGACCAGGCGAGGATGGATCTGGGCCGACTGCGCGACGGCAGGCGCTTCGCCATCGGCGTGGGAGTCGGTCTCGACGCGACCATGATCTCGGAGGCGCCCGCACGTCTCAAGAGGCGCTTTGGCTTCATGGCGTACGTCATCGGCGGCTACAAGGCGGTGCTGCGGAATCAGAAGTTCGAGCTTCGGCTCACCGTAGACGGCGTCGTCTTCGAGCGGTCGGCGTCTGCGATACTCGTCGCCAACTTTGGCGCGGTGCTCAACAACCTCGTGGCGTTCGGTGACGGCATCATGCACGATGACGGTCTCCTCAACGCGTGCGTGTTCTCGCCAGTCGATTTCTGGGACGCACTCCGGATCCTGTGGAGGATGGTGAGAAAAGATTTCAGTCCCGATCCCTGTCTCTTCTACAAGTCTGGCAGAGAGTTTCGAATCGAGACCAGCCCCGAGATGCCAGCGCAGGCCGATGGCGAGCTCCTGCCCGGAACTCCACTCTCAGTTTCCGTCGACCCGCTGGCGGCGTGCTTGCTGATTCCGAAGAGAAGCAAGTAGAAGGAGCAATGAGGGGTCAAAAAAAGGGCGAGCATGCGATGCTCGCCCTTTTTGTTGCACATCGGAGCCTAGAAAGGCAGCTCGTCTTCGGTGGTGCCGACGAACGCACCCGCAGCCGCGAGCTTGCTCTCTCCCTTCGCGTCGGGACTCGGAACGGAGATCGCCGGCTTGGGGGGCCAGATCACTCCATCGCAGGACCGGTTCTGGCATTTATAATCGGGAGCCTTTGGATTGCGCTTGGTGACGCGGTTGTCCCACATCCGGCCTCCACACTTGGGGCAGCTCACCAGTTCCATGTCGGTAAGGAGCGAGCCCGGAGGAGCAGTTTCCGGCGTACCGTTTCCGCTTGCCGCGGGTTCCGCACCAGCGGTAGCCGAAGCAGGACTCCCGTAACGGCGCATGTAGGCAACCTGCGGATCTTCGAGCGGCTTCGCGTATTTGCCGTCGGAGTCCATCTCGACCCAGTTCTGCTCGTAAGCGTACAGCTCGTGCCCGATGCCGAACCGTACGGCAGCTCTCTTGAAGGCATCGGTCGACGCCTGCTTGTAGTCTCGGCCCGTTCCGACATCCTCGCGAATTACGCCGAGGATCTGGAGTCGGGCCCGGAAGGAGCACTGTACCCCCTCACCATCTTCGCCCGGGACAGCGGGAAGGAGCTCGAGGGTGAGATCCCATTCGCCCGGCACCACTGTGTCGAGTCGCTCACGCACGGTATTCGCTTCGATATATGCGACGAACCTCGCGAAGTACTTGCTGTCGCGCGCCGCCACCTTTCCATCCTGTCTCCAGGAGATGACACCAGAGGGAACCGGGGCCGAAAGCTTGGCCCATACGTCGGTCTTTTCAATGTAGGCATCCTGTCTTGCGATCATTCTCTCATCCATCCGTTGTTAGTCGCTAAAGTTTACTTCTCGTGAATTTTTTTACGTCCTTCACCACATCGCACTGTTTGCCGTGCTCGCAATACCAGCCGTGCCGATCGAAAAAAACGAGGTGGTGGATCCTGGCGTGGTCAAGCGTCTCTTCGACGCGATAAAGCTGAGTGACCGTGGTGCCCTTGCCGCACTTTTCAACCGGATCAACCGCCCGGATCCTGACCTTTCTTTTGACCTCCGGCCTTTCCTTTCGCCTGACCTCCAGCGTCTCCTTGCGCCTCGCCGTGGTTGTCCTCCTTGTTCGCGTCAATGTAAGCTCCTGCAGTGCCGTCACTTACCGCCCGAGCTTCGGTACGTATTCGGGTTACTCAAACTAACGTTTTACCTTCTTGAAAGCAAGCTGTTTCGGGCACAAGTTTCGCTTCTCACAAGTTTCGCTTCTCAACCGTAGCGCTCGATCTACCCATCGCCCTCGATCGGAGAAATCCATGGTTCGCGGGACCGCTTTTCTAAATGCCCAAGTGAATAACGCCGTCGTGCAGCACAAGGCCTTTCTGCACGCGCTCGAGGATCACGAGGACCAGGCGGAGGATCCCCGCTTTCGCGATCTCTGCTCCCGGCACATTCCTCACATGCGCGAGCAGCAGCGCAGGCTCGAGGATTATGAGTCGGAGCTCGGTGCCGATTCCGGAACCGCGAAGAAGCTGGTCGGAGCGGCACTGGGCGCTGCACGCGATCTTGCTGATGCCGCGCGCGAAGGCGACTTCCTGCGCCTCGTCGGGGATATCGTGATGGCGAGACAGTCCGAAGACACCTTCAAGACCTTTCGCGAAGCAGGCAAGATCCTGGGCAACGAGACCCTCCGCGAGATCGGGGATATCGGCGAGCGTCACCACGACTCCTACGTCAAGGAAGCCAACCGCCTCGTTCAGCACCTGTTCGTCGAGCACGCGCAGGGCATCGACGGCGTTGCGCGGCAATCCGCGCTCACCCAGATCGACGCGACATCCTGACCCGGTAGCCATCGACGTCCGCGAGTTCGATCACTCCCGCTGGTGTCGTCCTCACAACCCTAGCGGGTCACCGCTAACTTCCGCGCATGACCGACGTCGTCTCTCTGGCCGCGGAGCTCCTCGCGTTTCAATCCACGACGGGGGCTGAAGCGAGCGCCGTCGATTTCGTATCACGTTGGCTCATGGCGCGAGGATGGAATGTTACCCTCCAGGAAGTGAGTCGCGGCCGCTCCAACGTCTGGGCCTCCCGGCCCGGCGGTGGTGCGGGCGTCACTTTCTCCACCCACCTCGACACGGTCCCACCGTACGTTCCCCCGCGTCTCGAGGGGACCCGCCTGTTTGGCCGCGGATCGTCGGACGCCAAGGGAATCGCTGCCGCGATGATGGTGGCGGCCGAGCGGCTCGTCGCAAGCGGTGAGAAACGAATCGACGTGCTCCTCGTGGTCGGCGAGGAGAAGGGCTCCGATGGCGCTCGCGCCGCCAACAATCTGAGCGCTACGAGTCGATTCCTGATCAACGGGGAGCCGACAGAGAGCAAGCTCGCCAGCGGCGCAAAGGGGTCGCTGCGCGCTACGATACGTACCCGTGGACGAGAGGCACACTCCGCGTATCCCCATCTCGGACGCTCGGCTATCGAGCCCATGCTCGAACTGCTGCCGACGCTTCACAAGCTGCCGCTTCCTTCGGATCCGGTGCTTGGCGACACGACCGTCAACATCGGAACGATCAAGGGCGGCACAGAGGCTAACATCATCCCTGCGCATGCTGAAGCGGAAATAATGTTCAGGCTGGTCAGCGACGTGGAGCCGATAAGGAAGGCCGTTCTGGATTGGGCCAAGGGACACGCTGACATAGAGTTCGGCTCGCACATCCCGGCGCAGCGGTTCGCGACGGTGCCTGGCTTCGAGACCGGCCCCGTCGCCTACACTTCCGACATTCCATTGCTATCCAATTGGGGGGAACCGCTGCTTTTTGGTCCCGGTTCCATTCACGTCGCGCACACACCGGACGAGTACATCGATGTCGAAGAGTTGAGAAAAAGCGTCGACACCTACGAGCGGCTCGCTAAAACCCTTCTCTCCCGATGAAGCCAACTCCTTTTCCCGGCAAGCGGAAAACGAAATGGCCGGTCGCCGTGTTGGGCGCAACCGGAGCGGTCGGGCAAATGTTCATTCGACTTCTCGCCGATCACCCCTGGTTCGAGCTATCAGAACTAGCCGCTTCGGAGCGTTCGGCGGGCAAGAGATACGGCGACGTCACACGTTGGCTGGAGGGATCGCCTCCACCGCAATCCGTTCTCACCAGGCGGGTGATTGCCTGCGACCCCGGTGTGGTGAGCGCACCGATCGTCTTCTCGGCGCTCGACGCCGCGGTGGCGGGAGAGGTGGAGATGGCTTTTGCGAAAGCCGGAAAATTCGTGCTCAGCAACGCCAAGAATTTTCGGATGGAGCCCGACGTGCCGCTGGTCATTCCCGAAGTGAACGGGGACCATCTTGCTCTCATCGACTGTCAGCGCCGGAACCGCGGCTGGAAGGGCGCGATCGTTACCAACGCGAACTGCTCGGCGACGGTGGCCGCCGTGGCGCTCGCCCCACTGCACCAGAAGTTCGCAATCAGGCAGCTGTTTCTGTCCACGATGCAGGCCGTCTCCGGCGCTGGCTATCCCGGGGTTCCCTCACTCGACATCCTCGGAAACGTCATTCCGTACATCGCGGACGAAGAGCCGAAGCTTGAGCGCGAAATGCTGAAGCTCCTGGGTACATACGGGGACGGCGAAGTCACGAGCGCGTCCTTCAAAGTGAGCGCGCACACGAATAGAGTTCCAGTCGAGCATGGTCACACGATCTGCATGACCATGGGCTTCGAGGAGACGCCGACGCCCGAGCAGGCGGTCGAAGTCATGCGCTCATGGCAGGGTCTTGCCTCGACTGCGGGGCTTCCGACGCGACCTGACCATCCATTGGTGGTAAGCGATGCCCCGGACCGTCCGCAGCCGAAGCGGGATGTGCATGCCGGCAACGGGATGACGGTGACGGTCGGTCGCGTGCGTCGGGATGCGATCCTTGACCTGCGCATGGTCGCTCTCGGACACAATACCGTTCGCGGTGCGGCCGGCGGATCCGTGCTGAACGCGGAGTTGCTCGCCTCGAACGGCGCTCTCGACTCCGCGTGATCGTCGTAAAGTTTGGCGGGACCTCGGTTGGGGATGCGGACGCCATCGAGCGTGCCGCTGATATTGTCAAGGCCCGCCTCCCGAGACAACCTGCGGTCGTGGTTTCCGCCCTCGGCGGTGCAACCAATTCCCTTCTTGCGATCGGAGAGCAGTCAGCCAAGGGCCATCTGATCGGTGCGTTGCGCGGAGTGGAGACCTTGCGTGACCGGCATTTCCAGCAGTGCGAGAAGCTGCTTGGCACATCGGGCGAAGCCTCGGAGGTCGCCGCGGAGATGAGCGCTACGTTCGACGAGCTGGCAAGCCTGGCCGAGGCACTCTCGGTTCTCGGCCACGCCACCCCGCGGAGCTTCGATGCAATCGCCGCGTTCGGCGAGCAGCTCTCCTCACATCTCGTGTCG
Organism: Gemmatimonadota bacterium; assembly: GCA_030774675.1. Lineage (GTDB taxonomy): Bacteria > Gemmatimonadota > Gemmatimonadetes > Gemmatimonadales > Gemmatimonadaceae > UBA4720. Next base: position 57,227 of record JALYKQ010000145.1, read on the forward strand.
GCGTTCTTCAAGGTGCGTGGGATTCCGGCGGAGCACCTCGACGCCCGTGACGTCTTTATTACGGACGACAATTTCATGGCGGCCGAGCCGCAGACGGACGCGATTGCCACAGGCGCCCGAGACCTGGTCCAGCCGATGATTCAGCAGGGAAAGGTCCCCGTGATGGGCGGATTCATCGGCCGGACTGCCGCCGGAATAACCACGACGCTCGGCCGGGGTGGGTCCGATTACAGCGCGTCGCTCCTTGGCGCCGCGCTTCAGGCGGAGGCCATCGAGATCTGGACCGATGTCGACGGGATGCTGACGGCTGATCCGAGGGTCGTGCACGGCTCGAAGCTGATCGAGCAGATCCGTTTCGACGAAGCGTCCGAGCTGGCGTCTTTCGGAGCCAAGGTTCTGCATCCGAACACGATTGCGCCGGCTGTGCGGCTCGGGATTCCGGTGTTCATCTACAACTCGCGCAATCCCAAGGGCAAGGGAACCCGGATCACGTTTGACGCGCCACGCCGCGCGGTGAGTGCGATCGCGGGAAAGGGGGGCATCACTCTCGTGAAGGTTGGCGCGGCGAAGATGCTGTTCGCGCGCGGGTTTCTGCGGAGGGTGTTCGAGATCTTCGAGAAGAACGGAGTTTCCGTGGATGTGGTGGCAACTTCCGAAGTGTCGGTGTCGGTGACCGTCGATGACCCTTCCGGGCTGGAATCGCTGGTATTGGAGCTCTCGGCCCTCGGTGATGTGGCGGTTGAGCGCGATCGCGCCATCGTGGCAGTCGTCGGCGCGGCTATCAGCGAGGATAGCGCGGCAATGGGTCGGGCAATTGGGGCGCTCGCTGGAATCAAGGTCCACATGATGTCCCTCAGTGCTACCGGCATCAATCTCACCGTGATCGTGGACGGTGATCAATTGAATCCTGCGATGGAGCGACTCCACGACGCGTTTTTCGCCGAGGCGCACAAGTGAGCGGGCGAAGCATTGCGATCATCGGCGACGGGAAAATGGGCCAGGCCATCAGGGATCTCGCGCTCGAGAGAGGGTGGAGTGTCGCCGCAGTGATCGGAGAGCGAGAAAGCGCGGGAGGTAGCGGCGTCGACAGGACATCCCTTGGCAACGCTGACGTCGCGGTCGAGTTCACTCATCCCGATGCAGCGGTCGCGAACATCACTGCGAGCCTCCGCTCGGGAGTGCCCGTCGTGATCGGCACCACCGGTTGGTACGACGCACTTCCCGAGGTGACGCGCGTCGCAAGTGAGACAGGCACTGGTCTGCTATGGTCGCCGAACTTTTCGCTGGGCGTTAACGTCCTGATAGAGCTGGCGCGATACGCCGGAACGCTGATGCGCCCGCTCGGTGGCTTCGACGCACACATTATTGAAACGCACCACTCCCGGAAAAAAGACGCGCCGTCGGGGACAGCGATTGCGATCGGAAAAGCCGCCAGCGACGCTCTCGACCGGCCGATACCGACGACCAGCGTGAGGACGGGCTCGGTCCCCGGAACCCACGAGTTGATTTTCGATGGATTGTTCGAGCAGCTATCCCTGACCCACGTTGCTCGCGATCGACGTGTGTTCGCCGAAGGCGCGCTGCAGGCTGCGGAGTGGCTTATCGGAAGGAAGGGCGTGTTCACCATGCGGGACGTATTGGATCTTCCGGCTCGCAAGTAGGCTGAGCAACGCGCGCTGAAACCCCGAGTTCCCGCCGGCGTATTGACATAGTACTGATAGACGGAGCAAGTCATGACTCGGTATCGCCTATTCATCGCAGTGGTGTGTGCGGCACTCGTGACAGTTGGTTGCGGGCGTGGATCGGCATCGGATCCGGTTCCCTCTACGCTTCCAGGCTCGTACGTCTACGCGGCACGTGGATCGACTCTGAAAAAGCCCTGGGCATTCACCGCGCGGCTCGAGCTCGCCAACGACAAACGATACAAGTTCACGCTCGACAAGACCGTGGATGGGGATAAGGACCCCACTGAGACCAGCGTCGGAACCTATGCCGTCTCTGGCGATCATCTGACGATCCACGACAGCGATGACGAGGGAAGCGCGTCGAAGGATCTGCACAAGCTTCTAATCAAGGGTGATTCCCTCATCGCGGAAGTTGGCTGGACCGCCGAGATCTTTCTGAAGGGCGTCGGCGCCCCCAACATTGTTTTCGTGAAGGAGCGGCGCGGGTAGGCTGCATTCGCTCTCCGCGGCGAGAGCCGCGTACATTTAAGGGATGAGATCGCAGCGGCTGATCGGCTGTGGAACCGCCCTTGTCACACCCTTCATCGAATCCGGTGAGATCGACGAGCGCTCCCTCCGTTCCCTTGTAGACTGGCAGATCGCCAGCGGTGTGCATTTCCTGGTTCCGTGCGGCTCGACGGGTGAAGCCGCGACGATGAGCGTCGCCGAGCACCGGCGTGTGGTGGAGATCACGGTCGAGCAGACCGCTGGTAGGGTTCCAGTTGTGGCCGGTGCCGCCTCCAACGATACGAAGAAGGCCATTGCGCTGTCGCGGGAGATGCAATCAGCGGGAGCCACCCACCTCCTGCACGCTTCGCCGATGTATAACAAGCCGCCGCAGCGCGGAATAGTCGCGCACTTCCGCGCCATCGCGGACGCGGTGAAGACGCCGATCGTCGTTTACAACGTGCCCGGTCGGACCGCGAGCAACGTCGAGGCCGCCACGACTCTCGAGCTGGCGGAGCACGAGAACATCGTTGCAGTCAAGGAAGCGTCGGGGAACCTGGCGCAGATCGGTGAGATCATCCGGCATCGACCCGCACGTTTTTCGGTCCTGTCCGGCGACGATCCACTCACCCTGCAGGTGATGGCAGACGGTGGCGACGGCGTGGTCTCGGTTACGTCGAACGTTGCTCCCGAGCTGGTCGCGCGGCTGACGGAGCTGTGCGCGGCGGGTGACTTCGCGGGAGCGCGGAGCATTCATCACCGACTCGCGGAGTGGACAGCGGCGGCCTTCATCGAGCCGAATCCAATTCCGGCCAAGGCTGGGTTGGCGATGATGGGGAAAATGTCGAATGTGCTGAGGCTTCCGCTCGTCCCGCTGGCGGAGAAGTTCGAGCCGACGGTTCGCGCAGCCCTCGTGTCGGTTGGGGCACTCACTGCGTGAGTGACTCGGACCTCGGCGAACTCGAGAAACGGATCGAAGCTCTCTCGGCGCTGCCCGCGAAAGCGGTAACGCCGGATGATGCGCGGACAGTCATTGGGGAGCTTCTCGATGCGCTCGAAGCGGGAACCGTGAGGGCGGCCCAAAGGGATGAGGCAAGCGGCAAGTGGCGTGCGGTTCCGTGGGTGAAGAAAGGAATACTGCTCGGTTTCAGAGTGGGCGGGATGGTCGACATGTCGATGCGAGCGACGAGCGGTGAAGTGGCGTTTCATTTTTTTGACAAGGACACCTATCCGCCACGCCGTTTGACCCTGGATGACGGAATTCGGATAGTGCCCGGGGGCTCGAGCATCAGGCGAGGTGCTTACGTTGCTCCGGGAGTCGTGTGCATGCCTCCGATGTACATCAACGTCGGCGCTCACATCGGCTCCGCCACCATGATCGACTCACACGCTTTGGTGGGTTCCTGTGCGCAGGTTGGTGAGCGGGTGCACCTCAGTGCGGCGGCACAGCTCGGTGGAGTACTCGAGCCCGTCAACGCGGCGCCGGTTGTGATCGAGGATGATGTAGTTGTCGGCGGCAGCTGCGGCATCTATGAAGGCACGGTGGTCAGGAGGCGGGCGGTGATAGGTGCCGGAGTTGTTCTGACGCGCGGCACTCCCGTCTACGATATCGAGCGTGAAGTCGTGCACCGCGCCGGCGCGGGAAGACCCCTTGAGATCCCGGAAAATGCCGTTGTCGTGCCCGGCGCCCGAGCCGTCAAGAGCGACTGGGGGCGGGAGCGAGGCATCTCCGTTCAAACGCCCGTGATCGTGAAGTACCGCGACGAGAAGACCGACGCGGCGACCGCGCTCGAATCTTGGCTTCGCTGAAGGTCGCCGGCACCGTTCGGGTGCCCGGTGACAAGTCAATATCCCATCGCTCGCTCATCCTCGCCTCTCTCGCCGACGGCGGTTCGCGCATCCGCGGCATACTGGAATCCGAAGATGTTCGATCGACAGCGGGTGTCCTTCGCGCCCTTGGCGCCCCGGTACCTGCGCTGGGCGCCGACATGCGGGTCGAGGGGGTTGGACTTCGCGGTCTCCGGTCACCGGCCGAGACGCTCGACTGCGGCAACAGTGGCACAACGACTCGCCTGATGGCGGGAGTCGTCGCCGCGCATCCGTTCTCCGCGCGATTCGGAGGTGACGCGAGTCTGAGCCGCCGTCCCATGCGGCGTGTGGCTGAGCCACTCACCGAAATGGGAGCGCAATTCGAGTTCGATCACCAGGATGGTCTGCCCATGACGGTGCGTGGAACCAATCTGCGCAGTGTCGACTGGAGCACAGGCGGTTCAAGCGCTCAGGTGAAAAGCGCGATCCTTCTTGCCGGCCTGGTGTCGGCGGTCGAGGTTCGCGTCATTGAAACGACTCGCTCCCGCGACCACACCGAGAGGATGTTGCGGGCGATGGGCGTCGATGTCGAAAGCGATCGCAACCAGGTCTGGCTCCGTCCGGCGCGAAGGCTGACGCCGATGGAGATCGATGTGCCGGCTGATCCTTCATCGGCCGCGTTCTTCGTTGCTCTGGCGGCGCTCGCCAGCGAAGGGGAGCTGACGCTTACCGATGTGTGCCTCAATCCCACGCGCACCGGATTCATGGAAGCAATGAAGCGGATGGGCGCCGATATCAACGAGAGCGCACGAATGAGCAAAGCCGGCGACGAGACTGGAACTGTGCGCGTACGGCCGACTCAGCTTCACGGCATTCGGATTACTGACGTAGAGGTCCCTTCGCTGATCGACGAGCTTCCGCTTATAGCGTGCGTCGCAGCGGGGGCGGGAATCGACGTCGAGATCACGGGTGCGGCAGAGTTGCGGGTGAAGGAGAGCGACCGCATCAATGCGGTCGTCGAGAACCTTCGCGCGGTCGGCGCGCACGCTGTCGAGCTGCCCGATGGGTTGCGGGTGTCAGGCCCCCGCCGTGAGCTGGCGGGAACTATCGATCCACGCGGTGATCACCGCATCGCGATGGCGTTCGGCGTGCTGTCCGCGGCATCGGGCGACCACATCACCGTGACGAATCCGGAGTGCGTCGCGGTCTCTTACCCGGGGTTCTGGGAAGATCTGCGCCGGATAGCGGCGTGACGCGTCGTACCTCCGTCATCGCGATCGATGGACCAGCGGCGTCGGGGAAATCGTCGACTGCACAGATGGTAGCCGAGAAGCTCGGATTCCTGCACGTGGATTCCGGGTCGCTGTATCGCGCCGCGACCGCCGCGATGCTGCGCCAGGAGAAAGACGCTTCGCGCTGGACGGAACAGTCCGTGCTCGACGCGGCGCGCCCGCTGGAGCTGCGCGCGGCACGAACCTCATTTTACCCGCTGCTGGAGGGAAGAGCGATCGAGGACGAGATCCGTGAAGCGGATGTTACCCGCAACGTGTCGCGAGTGGCGCAAATGCCCGGGGTCCGCGAGTGGGTGAATGGGAAGGTACGCGAGGCCGGCGCGTCGAAGAGCGTCGTCGTCGACGGTCGCGACATCGGCACCGTCGTGTTCCCGGACGCCGATCTCAAGATTTTCCTCGTTGCCGACCCCCGCGAACGAGCGCTCAGGCGGCTGCGACAGCGCGGAACCCCTACCTCGGAACATCTGCTGGACGACGAGACTATACGCATCAGGGAACGCGATGAGCGCGACGCGAAGCAAACAGTTCCCGCCACCGACGCCGTTACGATCGATACGACCGGGTTAACCCAGTCCGAGCAGGTGGAACAGATCGTAGCACTCTCGAAGCAACGTACGCGGTAGGACCTTTGCGTATGGTCTTGCTGGATTCGGGTCCGGAAGGGAACAATCAAGGAGGTTGCTCAATGCGCCGTTTCACAGATCGAGGTGGTCTTGACTGGAGTGCCTTTGAAGCGACGCGAGCGGGTGGTCTTCCCGACCGAAGGCTAAAGCCTGTCAGCGTAACCGTCGCGTTCCAGTGCGACGACGGCAGCGAGGTAGCCATGGATCTCCCGGTTGGCGCGCTCGAGGACCTGAGTGATGAACAGCTCATCGTACTCCTGACGAGAGGTCTCAAGTAGCGTCGCCGCTGTGAGCTGAGTCCGCGGTCCGAAGTTGACCGACAAGGGTGAACGATCTACATTTAAAGGCTTGACTCGAACGTACTCAAACCTTTAACCAGCAACATGATAGACTCACCCGATAGCACCACCACCCAAACCGGCACGACGCTGACCGCGCGCGAGAAGCGCGACCTGCAGAAGGCGCAGCTGCGTCCGCTTGCCAACCTGCGGCCCGAGCTCTACGACGAGGACGATTACTCGCAGGACGAGCTCGAGACAATGATGGAGATGTACAACGGGACGATGGCCTCGATCGAAGAGGGCGAGATCGTCAAGTCCCGTGTGCTCGATATCCGTGACAACATGGTCGTCCTCGACATCGGCTTCAAATCCGAAGGGACGATTCCGCTCGAGGAGTTCAAGGATCTTCCCGACCTCAAGCCGGGCGACGAAGTCGAAGTTCTCCTCGAGCATCTCGAGGACATGGAAGGATCGGTCGTCCTCTCGAAAAAGAAAGCCGACTTCATGCGCGTGTGGGAGCGCATTCGCGTCGCCTACGAGAACGACGAACCGGTGCGTGGCGCCCTGATCAAGAAGATCAAGGGCGGCGTGGTCGTCGATTTGATGGGAGTCGATGCATTCCTTCCCGGTTCGCAGATCGCGCTCCGTCGCGTGCCAAACGTCGACGAGCTGCTCGGTCAGACCTTTGACTTCAAGATCATCAAGCTCAATAAGCGCCGCCGCAACATCGTCGTTTCACGCCGCGTCATCCTCGAGCAGGAGAGAGCGGGGAAGCGCGAGAAGCTGATGAAGGAGCTCCAGAAGGATCAGGTCCGCAAGGGCGTGGTCAAGAACATCACCGACTTCGGCGCATTCATCGATCTCGGCGGTGTCGACGGACTGCTTCACATCACCGACATGTCGTACGGCCGCATTCAGCATCCGTCGGAGATGGTGCACATCGGTCAGGAGCTGGAAGTCAAAGTCCTCGACATCGATTGGGATCGCGAGAGAATCTCGCTCGGCTTGAAGCAGCTCCAGAGCTACCCGTGGAAGGATGTCGCCGAGAAGTATCCGGTCGGCACACGCGTGAGCGGAAAGGTGGTTTCGATCACCAACTATGGCGCGTTCATCGAGCTCGAGCCGGGAATCGAAGGACTCGTTCACATCAGCGAGATGAGCTGGACGCGCAACGTGCGTCACCCTTCGAAGCTGGTGTCGATCGGTGAAGCGATCGAAGCAGTCGTGCTCAAAGTCGATCCGAACGAGGAGAAGATCTCCCTCGGGATGAAGCAGACGGAGCAAGATCCGTGGATGATGCTGCCGGAGAAGTATCCGGTCGGCACGCGTCTAAACGGCAAGGTCCGGAACCTTACGAGCTTTGGCGCCTTCGTCGAGATCGAGCCCGGTATCGACGGACTGATCCACATCTCCGACATGTCGTGGACCAAGCGCGTTCAGCATCCCTCGGAAGTCGTGAAGAAGGGTGACTCAGTCGACGTCGTCATTCTCAACGTTGATGCCGAGAACAAGCGCATCTCGCTGGGCCTGAAGCAGGCGACCGAAGATCCGTGGCTCAGGATCGGCGAGACCTATCCCGTCGGCACCGAGCTGAAAGGGAAGGTCGTGAGGCTGATGGACAAGGGCGTTGTGGTCGATATCGGCAACGACATCGAAGGGTTCGTTCCGGTGAGCCAGCTCAATTTTGGACAGCCGGTCAACAGCCCTGCGGACATCGTCTACGAGACGATGAACCTCGATCTCAGAGTTCTCGAGGTCGATCCGATTCACCGCCGGATCGTGCTGGCTGTCACTGGGATTCCTGAGGAGCAGCCGCCGCGTCCGGAGACGCCGTCCAAAGTCATCCCGATGGAGTCCGATGATTACAACCTGTCGGATCCCATTCCGACTCCGCCGGACTCGTACGTAGAGGAGCCGGCGTAGCTCGGGTTTGCCTGGACAGGCGGCCTACCCTTGAAGGGTAGGCCGTTTTTTTTTTTGGGGCGCAACGACGGCCCGCAGGTTGCACAACTCATTCATGCCCTTTCAGGAGAGACAATGGCGGAAGTCCTCGTGAAGTTCGACGAGCCAATTGCCGGGCCACGCGGCAAAGCCTATTTCGCGCAAGCAGTGGGAAAGGAAGTCGAGGACGGTCTCTGGGAAGGGTGGATCGAGTTCCAAACGGTAGCTCCCGAGTTCGATGCTCTGGCCTCGGGAAGGGAGACCACCCAACCCAATCGCGCCAACCTCGAGTACTGGGCGCAGGGCTTGACCGAGGTCTACCTCGAGGGGGCGCTGGATCGCGCGATCTCGCTCGCTGAGCCCCCGCTCGAGACCCCAATATCATACCCAGAGCCCTCACTGTTCACGGCTCCAGCCAGTCGCATCGAAACTGCGGCTCCAGCCTCCATCTTGCGCGGATCCCGCGCCATCCTCGACCCGTTTCAGGTATACGCTCAAGGTGAGGAGATCCTGCGCAGCGAGCTGAACGCTCTATCGCGCGAACATGTCGTCGCCATTGCGACCACCTATCGCATAGGTGACGCTACGCCGTCGGGGCTGAAATCATCAGCTACGGCCGATCTTATAGAAGCGATTATCGCGGAGGCTCGCGACAGACAGGAGCGCATAACTCCTGGTCCAGCGGAATTCCGAGCGGATCTCTAGCCTCGGGGGGTTAGCTCCAAAAGGGCGACGATCCCGGCCCACCAGGCGGGGGAGAATGTGGGCAGCTTCGATACTCAGCGGCCACGGAATCGTCCAATACTAGGAAGAACGTCGTCCCTAGAGTCTCGGACCGCTCCCCTCAGTAAAAACACGAATGATCAGTCAAGGCTCGGCGCGGGAAGCGCTGCTGGTGCTCGACGCGGCGCTCAATGTGCGCGCTGCCAACATGGCGTTCTACGAGATGTTCCGTCTGGCACCAGAGGAGTCCGTCGGCCACAAGGTCTACGAGCTGGGAGGCAGAGCGTGGGACGAGAAGCTGCGCCCGATGCTGGAAACAGTTCTGAGCGGTGAGCCGCAATCCGATCAGTTCGAGCTCATTCATGACGACAAGGAAGGCGGTCGCGGGACGCTTTGGCTGAGCGCGCGACTCGTACCATCCGCCGACCCCGCCGATTCGACGGTTCTGCTCGCCATCGAGGACCTTACCACCGGACGCACGGTCGAGGAAACCCTTGCGATCAGGACGCAGGAGCTCAACACCTTCGCCGATATGGCCGGACGCGCGGCGCACGAGCTCAATAATCTGCTCACCGTCATCCGCATGAACGCCGACCTCATCGAGAGCACGCTGCAACAGGCAAAGCTCCCCGCAAGCGAAGCGGTCGACATTCGGCTCGCGGCCGAGCGCGCGGAAACCCTAACGAAGAAGCTCCTCGTTACCAGCCGCCGAGCGCTGCCCCAACCCACGGGACTCGATCGGGGAGTCGCACCGGTGCCTCTGCCCGGCTCGCCCCTCAAGGAGTCAACCGATGAGATCGCGATTCGCCAATCGTTCGAGAAGAAGGCAGGCCGCGTTAGACGCCTCAAAAACGGAGCCCCGACCGGAAAAGAGACCATCCTGCTCGTGGACGATGAGAAATCGCTGCGAAAACTTGGAAAACGAGTGCTCTCGGCAGCGGGCTACCGGGTGCTCGAAGCCTCCGACGGCGCCATGGCGCTTCTGGTCGCCGCGGAAGAAGTAGGGGAGATCGATCTCGTTCTTACTGACGTCGAGATGCCGACGCTGGGCGGCCGCGGAATGGTCGACGAGCTCCATGAGCTCAGTCCGGGGATGAGGGTGCTGTTCATGTCTGGATATACCGACAATGAGATTCTTCGCCGGGGAATCAGGACGTCGGAGACCGATTTTCTCCAAAAGCCCTTTACCGCTGAGGCTCTCTGTGCGGCCGTTAGAGCCGTCCTGAGCAAGCCCTCCACAACCCTGGCATAGTGTCGCCGACAAGTGCGCCCAGCCACAGCAAGCCGGCGCGAATACTTATCATCGACGATCAGGCGCAGAACATCAGCCTGCTCAGGCGCATCCTCGAGCGGGCTGGGTATGAGAACATTGCGTCTACGACCAACCCCGCCGAGGCGCTTCAGCTGAAATCACAGTTCCAGCCGGATCTTGTCCTGCTCGATCTACACATGGGGGCGGACATGGACGGCTTCCAGGTTCTGGAGGATCTCATTTCCAACCCGCACGGAGCCGACCAGCTGCCGGTGGTGATGATAACGGCTGACGACAGCGCCGAAGTCAAGAGACGCGCGCTCGCGCTCGGGGCGAAGGACTTCGTCGGGAAGCCGTTCGACGCTGCGGAAGTGTTGCTTCGAATCCGGAATCTGCTTGAGACCCGATTCCTCTATCAGACTTTGCGAAATCAGAACAGCGAGCTCGAACAGAAGGTGGTGGAGCGGACCAAAGAGCTCGAAGAATCCCGTCTCGAGGTGTTGGAGCGTCTAGCGGTCGCGGTCGAATTTCGGGACGACGATACGGGGAATCACACCAAGCGGGTCGCGCATGTTTCGGCGGTCCTCGCCGAAGCGATCGGACTTCCACGATCGACGGTGGATCTCATCCGGCGGGCGGCTCCGCTCCACGACATTGGGAAGGTTGGAATCCCGGACAGCATCCTGCTCAAGGCCGGCCCGCTCACGGCGAAGGAGTTCGCGATCATGAAGACCCACACGCTTCTCGGCGCGCGGATGCTGAGCGATGGCCGCTCAGAGCTGGTTCGGGCGTCGCAGCGGATCGCCCGCAGCCACCATGAGTGGTGGGATGGGTCCGGATACCCCGACAAGACGTCGCGTGAGGCCATTCCGCTGGAGGCGCGGATTGTCGCCGTTGCCGACTTCCTGGATGCGCTCACTCACGAGCGCCCTTATCGGCCGGCCTGGAGTCTCGAGGAGACTCTTTCCGAGATAGCGGCCCGGGCCGGAATTCACTTCGATCCGCAGGTTGCGACCGCTCTGGCGGGGATCGATTGGACTACCAGCAACCTGCTGGTAGCGTAGGACTCCGCGCGGCGAGTTTCTTGCTTTTCCCCTCCTCCGGCAGCTGTAACTCTCTCGGAGGAAACCAATGCGTTGGACACCAGGGGGACGTAGCCCGAATCTGGAAGACCGCCGTTCCATGGGCGGCGGAATGGGGAGGGGCATGGGCATCGGCGGGACCGTAGTTGTTCTTGCCCTCAGCCTGATTTTCGGACGGAACCTTTTTAGCGACCTCGGAGTCGAGCCCACAATGGGAGCGACGAACGCCCCGATGACGGCGGCTGACTCGGCGGGACAAGAGGAACAAGTCCAGTTCGTCTCCTTCGTACTCGACGATGTCCAGAAGACCTGGGCGGACGTCCTTCCCAAATACGGAGGGACTTTCCATCCCGCGCGGCTCGTGCTGTTTCGGAATTCGACCGATTCCGGGTGCGGCCCGGCCCAATCGGCTATGGGCCCCTTCTATTGTCCCCTCGATGAAAGGGTCTACCTTGACCTTGGATTCTTTGACGAGCTCAAGCAGCGCTTCGGCGCGTCGGGGGACTTCGCCCAGGCGTATGTGCTAGCCCACGAGCTCGGACACCACGTTCAACATCTTACCGGTACCGACGCGCGAGTTCGCCACGCGCAGGAGTCCAATCCGTCAGCCGCCAACGAGCTTTCCGTCCGCCTCGAGCTCCAAGCGGATTGCTACGCCGGGGTGTGGGCGCACTCGACGGACCAGCGCCAGATGTTGCAGCAAGGTGATGTCGACGAAGCTTTGGGAGCAGCCTCAGCGGTTGGGGACGACCGGATTCAGAAGCAAACGACGGGCAGGGTGAATGTCGATTCGTTTACCCATGGCTCCGCTGCGCAGCGATCGCAGTGGTTCAAGCGCGGATTGGAGTCGGGGGATCCGAGGAACTGCAACACGCTCTAGACGGAGGGCCGCTAAGGCTTGGCGATCATCGCCACGAGTGCGAGGACCGGGGCAAGAAGAGCAATCGTTCCCCAGACGTTCCAGCTGCGCGTCAGCGCCTGATACTTGTCCCAGTCCAGTCTCCCGCTCGCCACCCCCTCCCGGGCAACCTCGAGCATCCGCCGTTGTAGCGGGACGACGCGCGCCATATAGGCGGCGCCCGAAATCGTGAAAAGGATTATTCCAAAGAGAATCCACCGAGTTCGAACGAGCGGCAGCCCCCCGACGACAGCAGCTCCGAATCCACCAATGAGGATCAGCACAACGCCGGGTATCGTGAACCATCGATCGGCGCGGATCAGTCCGGCTACGGTGTGACGGATGATGACGGGATCCTTGGTCTGATCTGCGTGGATCTTCCACAGAATGCCGGTGATCAGATTGCCGACGAAGATGACAACCGCGAGGACGTGGAGGATCTTGAGAGCGGTATACAACTCTAGAGATATCTCGTTTGAAGAATCTCGCGGTGATGAAGCTCGTGCCCGGCGATAATGTAGGCGAGGGCCCTGACCGTCACTTCGGCATTGTTGGCTACGCCGCGATTCATCCAGGCAGGCTCCTCCAGGTGCCTGAAGAGAAAGACGCTTGCCCGGCGCACGACATCCAGCTCTGACGCCAGGTCGGCCAGCGGATACGCATCGAACTTCGAGTTCCGCACGTAGTCGTCCTGCTCGAACCCCGGAAGCGGAGTGGCGTCGTTGCGGGCGAACCTGAGTGCGCGCGCACCGAAAATCCGCTCGCTGTCGATGAGGTGACCGATCACTTCGTTCACGCTCCACTTGCCGGGGGCATAACGGTAAGTCGAAGTGGAAGCGGGAAGCCCGTGTAGCAGGTCCTGTGTCTCGTTCATCTGTGCCTCGAGCGTGGCCAGGACATCGCCGTTGGGCACGAGGCTGATGTACCTCTCGTAGTACGGAAGAAACTCGCCCTCGGCCGGCCTGCTCTCTCTCGCGGTTGTCACCAATTCTCCTTCGGTTTCCGTCCGGAAATAGAATGCGGTGGAGCGTCTCGCGCCACATGCGATAATTGCCGGCGCTGTGACAGAACGGTATGATCTGTCTCCGCCACGATTCCTATCGAGGAATGCCAGAGCGACACGATCCGTACATTTCACTCCGCAGTCCCAATTTCCTCTGGTACGTCGCGAGTCTGGTAGCACTGACCTTCGGCACGCAAATCCAGGCGACTGTTGTTGCGTGGCAGGTCTATGCGCTGACGAAAGACCCCCTTTCACTCGGACTGGTGGGCCTGGCCGAGGCACTACCGTTCATCGGAGCCGCGCTTTACGCCGGTCACATCGCCGACCGGCACAACCGGAAGGTACTCTCACTAATCGCGCTCGGGGTGCAGGTCGCGTGCGGCATAGTGCTGCTCGCACTGACGAAGTACTCCGGCCGGCTGCTCGCGGGGACGGTGTTGCCGATCTATGCTGTAGTGTGCGCCAGCGGTCTCGCCAGAAGCTTCCTCCAGCCGGCGCGAACGGCCCTCGGGGCCGAGATCGTTCCGCGGCAAGTCTACGCGAACGCCGTCACCTGGCGAACATCGCTATGGCAATTCGCGGCAGTGGTTGGTCCGGCAGTCGGAGGAATCATTTACGGATTCTCGGGCGCGGCGCTGGCCTACATCGTTGAAGCGATTTTGTGTGCGACCGCCCTGATATTGTTCGCCCAAATTGCCTACAAGCGGCACCCGGTGGTGGCGGACGAAGGCAGCATCGGAGACAATCTGACGATAGGGATCCGTTTTCTGATGACCCAGCCTCAGCTGCTGGGTGCCCAGCTTCTGGATCTCTTCTCGGTGTTGTTTGGTGGCGCGCCGGCGCTGCTTCCCATTTTCGCGTCGGAGATTCTTCACGCCGGCCCACAGGGCCTCGGTGTGTTACGGGCCGCGCCGGCAGCGGGAGCTGTCCTCGTTTCAGTCTTTCTGATTCACCGCAAAATCCGGAAAGCGGGACGTGTTCTTTTCCTTTGTGTAGTCGCGTTCGGATTGTGTTGGATTCTGTTTGCGCTCGCCCGCTCGTTCTGGCTCTCGCTGGTGTTGCTCAGCATCAGTGGAATGGTGGACAACGTCAGCGTAATCATTCGCTCGACCCTTCTGACCTTGCGTACTCCCCAACACATGTTGGGGAGGGTGTCGGCGGTCAGCCAGATCTTCATCGGATCGTCGAACGAGATAGGGTCGTTCGAATCAGGGGTTGCGGCGAAGCTGCTCGGGACGGTGCGGTCCGTGATTCTCGGCGGCTTTGTGACTCTCGCGGTTGTTGGGGTCACCGCCTGGAAGACTCCCTCCCTCAGAAACCTGGATGAATTGGACTAATTCCGTCTGTTCCTGCACGATTACCGATGCGAAATTAGAAACCATGGCAGGCTTCACACCCCCCGATGGATCGGCAGTGTTGGCCCCGTCCTCCGCAGTAGCAGGATGGACAGCGGAATACGCCGTGCCGCTTGGCGGACCAGGCCACCTGCTTCTCGCCACCTTCGAGCAGGCAGCGATCGGCATCGCACACATGACTCTCGCCGAGGACTGGATCTCCGTAAATCAGCGGTACTGCGAGATCACGGGCTTCTCACGCGAGGAGATCCTCCTGAGCAGGCTCGAGGACATCACTCATCCCGAAGATATAACGGCCAGCCGCGAGTTCCTCGATCGCATTCGTTCGGGAGAGCTCGACGAATACAAGATGGAGAAGCGCTACGTGCGCAAGGATGGTTCCGTCATCTGGGTGCATCTCACGGTTTCCATTGTGCGGTCAGTGAACAGGGAGCCGCTATATCTGGTCGCCTTCATCGACGACATCACCGAGAGACGCGACGCGCAGCGTGAAGCCAGCAGGTCGTTGTCGCTTCTGCGTGCCACCCTGGAGTCGACTGCGGACGGGATTCTGGTAGTCGATCTCGATGGAAAGATTCTCAGCTTCAATCAGAAGATGGCCGACATGTGGGGGATTCCGGCTGAGGTTTTTGCTTCTGGCGACGATCAACGCGCAATCGGGGCTGCGCTGGACAAGCTCGTCCACTCCGACGACTTCATGGCCAAGGTAATCGAGCTGTACCGGCATCCGGAGGAAGCGAGCTACGACGTCCTTGAGCTGAAGGATGGCCGCATCTTCGAGCGTTACTCCCAGCCGCAGCGGATCGACGATGTAGCGGTGGGGAGAGTCTGGAGTTTTCGTGACGTCACGGCGCGGAAACGGGCCGAAGAGCAGGGGACCGCGCTGGTGCGGGAGCAGTCTGCGCGGGCAGAAGCGGAGAATTCCGAGAAGCGAGCCGCGCTCCTGGCCGAAGCCAGTAGGGTGCTCAGTGCTTCCTTCGACTATCAGACGACGCTGGCTGCCCTGGTGCGGCTGGCAGTGCCGGCCCTCGCTGATTACTGCGCTCTGGATATCGTCTCGGCCGACGACAGCTTCGAGCGCGTCGGAGAGGCACACGTCGATCCGGCCAAGACGACCCTCCTCCGGCAAGTCGCCCACTTTCCGCGCAGCGCCCTCACGGCGAACCATCCGTTGATCCGTGTTATCACCAGTGGAGTGCCGGTTCTCGAAGCGGACATTACGCCCGCGTTCATCCGCACTTCATTTGCAGAACCGGAACAGCGGCGTACGGTCGAAGCGTTGGGGCCGCGCTCTCTCATTTGTGTCCCCCTCGTTAACTCGGGCAAGCCGCTTGGCGCACTGACGTTGGTGACATCGGCTTCGGGCCGGCGTTACGAAGTCGCCGATCTTTCGCTGGCGGCCGACCTGGCGAGGCGAGCAGCGATCGTCGTCGAGCACGCGCGGCTCTTTCACGAGGCGCAGCAGGCTACGCGCGCGCGCGACGACGTGCTCGCAGTCGTTGCTCACGACCTGCGCAATCCGCTCAATACTGTCACTATGGCGGTGAGCCTGATGCTGGAAACGACTCCCGTCGAGAACGTACGGGAGCGGCGTCAGGTTGAGATCGTGCGGCGCGCGGCCGACCGCATGAACCGCATGATTCAGGATCTGCTGGACGTGAGGCGGATGGAGTCAGGGCGCCTTGGCATCGAGCCGAAGCCGGAGTCGCCCGCCGCCCTCATCAACGACACCGTCGAGATGCTTCGTCCGCTCGCGACCGGAAGCTCCATCATTCTCGAGTCGGAAGTTGCGGAAGACCTTCTTCCGGTGACGGCCGACGCGGCGAGAATCCAACAGGTTCTGTCGAATCTGGTGGGGAACGCGGTCAAATTCACGCCCCAGAACGGACGCGTTACGGTTTGCGCGGAGGCTATCGACGGTGGGGTCCGGTTCGGTGTCATCGACACGGGTCCCGGTATTCCGCCCGACCAGGTTCCTCACATTTTTGGGCGATTCTGGCAAGCGATGCCTTCAGACCGGCGTGGAATCGGGCTGGGACTGGCCATCGCGAAAGGCATCGTCGAAGCCCACGGTGGAATGATCTGGGTAGAAAGCCACGTCGGGCTTGGCAGCACCTTTTACTTCACGCTGCCCAGCGCAGCGTAGCGCCGACCCGCAATAGGCGCGGTCGAGGGCTCAGGAGCCTCGAAAAGCGTTGCCGGGACCGCCCTGTCGCGTCCATATCCGACGCCCCGCCTCGCCGTCTCGCGGTCTGAGGCGTGATCATCAAGCGCGCCAGCCCGAGGAGGAAAACTGGCTCAATCTGTATCCGACGAGTACATGGGGTCTGCGGCCGCCGCGGGCCTCAGATACGTTACCGATGCGATGCCGGGTATACGCCGACAGCGCCACGGTCGCGGATTCACGTACATCGACCCCGACGGGCAGGTCATTCGCTCACGCGAATTGGTCAATCGGTTCCGGTCGCTGGTGATTCCTCCGGCTTGGAGGGACGTGTGGATTTGCCCCCACGAGGACGGCCACCTGCAGGTGACCGCCCGCGACGCTCGGGGGCGAAAGCAGTACCGCTACCATCCCGGTTTTCGCCAGTACCGTGACGGCACCAAGTTCGAGCGCATGTTCGACCTCAGTGACGTGCTGTGGAAGATCCGTGAGCGCGTGGAGACCGACATCGAGCTGGACGGGCTTGCGCGCGACAAGATCATGGCCACCGTGGTGTGGCTGCTGGAGACGACGCTGATTCGCATCGGCTCCGACGAATACGCGAAGTCCAACAAGTCATTCGGTCTGACGACTCTCCGACGCCGTCACGTGGCAGTCGTCGGATCGGAGCTTCGATTCGAGTTTCGTGGCAAGAGCGGGATCCAGCACGCTGTCGCGGTAACGGACATGCGCATCGCGCGGATCGTTCAGCGGTGCCAGGCGCTCCACGGTGAAGAGTTGTTCAAGTACCTGGACGATGAGGGCAAGCGGCAGACGGTCCAGGCCGAGGACGTCAACGCGTACCTCCAGGACATCACCGGGCGCGACATCACCGCCAAGGATTTTCGTACGTGGGCCGGGACGATGCTCGTGGCCGAGGCGCTGCGCAACACCGGAGCCGCCAAGACCAAGCGCGAAGCGGAAAAGAACGTTGTGGCCGCGGTTGACCTCACTGCAAAGCGGCTAGGCAACACTCGCAGCGTCTGCCGCAAGTACTACATCCATCCCGCACTCATCGAAGCATATCTGGAGGGCTCGGTGCTTCCGCCTTTGCCCGCGCGAACGTGGAGCAAACGCAAGTCGCAGGGTCCGACGCTCCGTCAGCACGAGATGGATGTTCTCGCATTCATCAAGGCAAGACTCAAAGAGGGAACCCGACGCGCGGCGCAGAGTCGTCGGAAGGCGGCGGCCGCCAGGCCTGAAGAATCGGCTGCGGCGCTGGAAGAAACGGCAAAGCTGGGAGACAGGGCACCCGGGAGCAGGCGCGACGACGAAAAGAGAGAGCTGGAGCGGACGGGCTCCTAATCCAGGTACGGGTAGTCCGGGTCAGCTAGCCGGGCCGCGCGCGCGGCCGCTTCCGGCCCGGCGATCTCTCTGGCAAGGTCCAGCAGCATTTGACTCAAATGGCTGCCGTACCGCAGCAGGCTGGCGGCACGGGCTCTCCGTGCCAGCAGAAACGCAAGGAATGGCTGGTCTGCTTTGAGCGCGTTGCACGCGGGGCAGGCCAGCACGAGGTTGTCGCGTCTATCGTAAGCCGTCTTCCCCTTCCGCGGGGTTACGTGGTCCATGGTGATCGCCTTCGAACTGACGCGTTGCTCGCAGTAGGCGCAGACCGGTCCATGCTGATCGAGCAGCCACTGCCGCGTCTCCATGTAGGCGTTGCGGCTCGTTGGCAGAGATGTGTGCTGGTGTGCGGGGCGGCGGACCCGTTTACGCGCTTTCCGCGGTCGTCGTCGTGGTGGTGTCAAGTTGGACGGGTGGAATATTGCCGATCAGTTGCCCTGAAACGTAGCAATGCTCGCGCCGGGGGCATAGACGGCGCTAGATGCTCATTCCGCCTAGAGTTAGCTTTTCGCGACGATGACGATGCGAGAGAAGCTCGAGCTGCTGGAGCGGCGACGGGCCGAGTCCGAGCAGGGTGGCGGCGAGGCGCGGCTGAAGGCGCAGCACGAGAAAGGCAAGCTCTCCGCCCGCGAGCGGCTGGAGCTGCTGCTCGACGAAGGCTCGTTCGTCGAGCTCGATCGGTTCGTGGTACATCGGTCGACCGATTTCGGACTTGAGGCCCAGAAATTCTACGGAGACGGCGTCATTACCGGTCACGGCAGGATCGACGGCCGCCTCGTGTACGTTTTCTCGCAGGATTTTACCGTATTCGGTGGATCGCTCTCGGAGTCGTTCGCCGAAAAGATCGTGAAGATCATGGATCTGGCGATGAGAAACGGCGCTCCGGTGATCGGGCTCAATGATTCCGGGGGCGCCCGCATCCAAGAAGGCGTGGTCTCACTCGGCGGCTACGCCGAGATTTTTCTGCGCAACACACTTGCTTCCGGCGTCATTCCCCAGATCTCCGCGGTCCTCGGACCGTGCGCGGGCGGCGCCGTTTACTCGCCGGCCATTACCGATTTCACTTACATGGTTCGCGGGACCTCTTACATGTTCGTGACGGGTCCGAACGTCGTGAAGACGGTGACCCATGAGGATGTAACGATGGAGCAGCTCGGAGGCGCCGACACCCATTCGGCGACGTCGGGAGTGGCGCACTTCGCCAGCGATTCCGAGCCGGAGTGCCTTCAGCACGTGCGCGATCTCTTCCGGTTCATTCCGTCGAATAACCTGGGCGATGCACCGCGTGGACCGGGGACCGACCCGCGGGACAGACGCGACGAGTCCCTCCTCGACATCGTCCCCGACAATGCGAACAAGCCGTACGACATGCACGATGTCATCAACCGCATCGTGGACGATGCCGATTTCTACGAGGTGCAGCGCGAATACGCGGGGAACATCATCTGCGGCTTCGCCCATCTTGGCGGATTCAGTGTCGGTGTCGTGGCCAACCAGCCCGCGGTTCTTGCCGGTGTGCTAGACATCAACGCATCACTCAAGGCAGCCCGCTTCATCCGGTTCTGCGACGCGTTCAACATTCCGATTGTGACGTTCGAGGATGTCCCTGGCTTTCTTCCCGGCGTCGCGCAGGAGCACGGCGGCATCATCAAGCACGGGGCAAAACTCTTGTACGCCTATTGCGAGGCGACGGTGCCCAAGCTGACGGTGATCACACGCAAGGCGTACGGCGGAGCTTACGACGTCATGAGCTCCAAGCACATCCGCGGTGATTTCAACGTCGCCTGGCCAACGGCCGAGATTGCGGTCATGGGACCGAAGGGAGCGGTGGAAATACTCTTTCGGAAGGAGATCTCGGAGAGCAGCGATGAAGGGGCCGCGACTGAGTCGAAGATCGAGGAGTACCGGGAAAAGTTCGCGCATCCCTATATCGCGGCCGGTCGCGGGTACCTCGATGACATCATCGATCCGCGCGACACGCGGCCGGCTTTGATCAACGCTCTCGAGACGCTCCAGACGAAGCGTGACAAGAATCCGCCGAAGAAACATGGCAACATTCCGCTCTGATGCATCAAGAGCGTACGCTCTGACGGCAGCCAACGCCTGATGTTCAACAAAGTCCTCATCGCGAATCGTGGCGAGATAGCGGTGCGGGTCATCCGAGCGTGCCACGAGATGGGAGTACGAACCGTCGGCGTCTACAGCGAGGCCGACGTCCGCGCTCCGCACGTGCGCGAAGCCGATGAAGCCGTTCTCATCGGGCCACCGCCCTCGAGTGAGAGCTACCTCCGCGGCGACCGAATCATCGAGGCCGCGAAGCAGACGGGCGCGGAGGCCATTCATCCGGGTTACGGCTTTTTGTCCGAGCGAGAGTGGTTCGCTCGGGCAGTGCGCGAGGCTGGCATCGTCTGGATCGGGCCGCCGGCCGAGGCCATTGCCGCGATGGGCAGCAAGACCTCGGCGCGCACGCTCGCCGTGGCGAACGGGGTTCCCGTAGTGCCTGGCACTACAGAGCCGCTCGAGAACGTGCAGGAAGCAGAAAAGATCGCGAAGAAATTCGGATACCCGGTTCTGCTCAAAGCCGCGGCCGGTGGAGGGGGGAAGGGGATGCGCGTCGTGGCCGGCCCGAAGGAGCTGGCGGCAGCGCTGGAAGCCGCGCGTCGCGAAGCTAAAAGCGCGTTCGGCGACGATGCCGTGTATCTCGAGAAGTTCGTGGCCCAGCCCCGACACGTGGAGCTACAGATACTGGCCGATACCCACGGCTCGGTCCTCTCCCTCGGCGAGCGGGAGTGCTCGGTGCAGCGGCGCCATCAGAAAATGATAGAGGAGGCCCCGAGCGTTGCTGTTACGCCGGCGCTTAGAAAGAAAATGGGTGAGACCGCGGTACGCGTGGCGCGGGCCGCCGGCTACGTCAATGCCGGGACGTGCGAGTTTCTCCTCGACCAGGGTGGCGAATTCTACTTCCTGGAGATGAACACCCGGCTGCAGGTGGAGCATCCGGTTACGGAGCTTGTCACCGGAATCGATCTCGTCCAGTGGCAGCTCAGGATCGCTGCCGGAGAGAAGCTTTCCTTCCGCCAGGATGAGATCTCGCCGCGTGGCTGGGCGATCGAGTGCCGGATCACCAGCGAAGACGCGGCGAACAACTTTCTTCCTTCGACGGGACGGATCGAGCACCTGCATTTGCCGAGCGGTCCTGGCGTTCGCTGGGACGGCGGCATCGAAGCTGGCAGCGAGGTCGGACTGTATTACGACCCGATGCTCGCGAAGCTCATCGTTTGGGGGGCCGATCGTGAACAGGCGGTCACGCGAATGCGGAGAGCATTAGTCGACCTGATCATTCTGGGTGTGGAGACTTCGCGGGACTTTCACATCCGGGTAATGGATGACGAAGAATTCAGGCGTGGCGACATCGATATCCAATGGCTCGAGCGACGGCTCGCCTCGATACTCGAGACGCGACCGCCCCAGGAATTCGTACGCGTCGCCGCGATCGCTGCAGCGTTGCTCGGCGAGCGTGATCGCGCTGCGCGGTCTGTGTCATCTTCCGTTGCGGGGACCCGGCTCCCCACGTCGGACGGCGCCAGCGTCACGGCTTCGTGGAACCAGGCGGCACGCCTCGAGGCTCTGCGCAGCTGATGGCCGTTGTCAGCGTTGCGATCGACTCGATTGCCACCGGGGGCGACGGTGTGGGAAGGACGAATGGCCTGGTCGTGTTCGTCCCGCGCACGGCTCCTGGCGATGTGGTCACGGCACAGATCTCCGGAAAGGGCCATTTCGCTCGCGGAGCGCCGCGGAGCATCGTGACTCCGTCGCCGGTCCGGGTCGAGCCGCCGTGCCAGCACTACAGCCGCGACAGATGCGGTGGCTGCCAACTCCAACACATGACCTACGACTCCCAGCTCGTCGCGAAGCAAATCATCGTGCGTGATTCCCTGCAGCGGATCGGGAAGCGCAGTGTCGACCCCGCCTCGATCGAGCGCAGTCCGAAGGAGTGGCGCTACCGCACCAAGCTCACGCTCGCGATGCGGAGGCGACGGACCCGCTGGATCGCGGGATTGCATCCCTACGACGACCCAGTGCGGGTCTTTTCTCTGGCCGACTGCCCAATCACAGACCGGCGTGTCGTCGCCGCCTGGCACGAGGTAATGCAGGCCGACGCCTATTTCCCGGATGCCGACGAGCTGCGCGGGAGCATCCGCATTACCAGCGGCGGCCCGACATTGGTGATGATGGGCGGTCGGAGCTGGGCCGCGCGCGATCAGTTCACCGCCGCCGTGCCTTCGATCTCCGCGGTTTGGTGGGAGCCGGCCGAAGACAAGCCGCGACACCTTCTATATGATAGGCGCCGCGACCGCTCACCGAGCGCTTCCTTCGCGCAGGTGAATGCGGAGATGGCAGAGATTCTGCGCGATTACGTGCTGGCGCGCGCCAGGTCGTACAAACCTGTGTCGGCGGTCGACGCTTATGCGGGCGCCGGAGACACCGCGCGGGCGCTTAGCAGGGACGGCGTAAGCGTGACGGCTATCGAACTGGATCCTGACGCGTCGCAATGGTCGGCGACGGGCTTGGCAGGTTCGTCCTCGCGTGCGGTTCAGGGTCGCGTGGAAGACGAGCTCCCCGGTGCGCTTCCGACAGACCTGGTGATCCTGAATCCGCCCCGCGCCGGAGTGGATGCGAAAGTGACGGAGACTCTCGAGGCAGAGGTGACGCGAGTGCGTGGCCTGATCTACATCAGCTGCAACCCGGCCACGCTCGCGCGCGACCTCTCGAGGTTGCCGAGCTTTCAGATCGAGTCGATGCATGCGTTCGACATGTTCCCCCAAACGGCGCACGTCGAAACTGTGTGCGAGCTGCGCCCCGCCGGAGCCGCCGCTTGAGATACGTCGTTCAGCTGAATGACGAGCGCAAGTCTGTGTTGCTCGACTCGGACGGCGTCCGCTACGAGGCAGAGCCGACTGAACACGCGGAGCTCTCAGATATCGAACGGAGTCCTGTTCGCATGCTGCAGGTCGGGACCAACGTCTATCGCGTGGTTGCGCAGAAGAGACAGGGGCGAGGAAGATACACCCTTTGGGTCGATGGCTATCGCTTCGAGACCGAGGCGCTCGATGAGCGCACGCGTGCAATCCGGGATCTATCGGCCGCGAGTGAGGGCCCGATGGGCCCGGCTCCGATTTTGGCGCCGATGCCGGGCTTGATCCTCCGGGTCCGCGTCAAGGTTGGTGACAAAGTCGCAGCTGGCCAAGGCATCGTCGTCATGGAAGCGATGAAGATGGAGAACGAGCTCCGCGCCGCGGCAGCCGGGGTCGTGAAGAGCGTCGAAGTGTCGGCTGGAACCGCGGTGGAGAAGGGAGCGCTGCTGGTCGCTCTTGAGTAGACAAAGTCAACTAAGAATTACACAGATGCGAGAGGACAGAAGTACAGATTCGAGTTGCGAGGGCGACAAAACCAGCAAGCGGACTCAGGGGTGATCTCGCAACTCCTCTCTGTGCCTCTGTCCCCTCGCATCTGTGTCTTTCTAGGTTAAAGTCTTTGTCTTTCGAGGTTGAATCCCACCCACAACAGCTAGGCCTCCGCGGTTGACACATAATCCCGGCCCGGATACCTTAAAAGGCTGTCGCAAAACCACTTAGTCGCGATCAACCGCTTGGAACCCTACTCGAACGAAAGGGGGCCGGCACTTACATACGTTCCGCCTGACATGAAGACCTACTCCGCGACCCCGCGGGATATCGAGCACCAATGGTACATAGTCGACGCCGATGGCATGGTCCTCGGCCGTCTGGCGACCGAGGTCGCCAGGATCATCCGTGGCAAGCACAAGCCTATGTACACGCCCCACATGGATACAGGTGACAACGTCATCGTGATCAACGCTGCCAAGGTTCGAGTCACGGGCAAGAAGGCGGAGCAGAAACAGTATTTCAGACACACCGGCTACATGGGCCACGAGCGGTTCATGCCCTTCGAGACGATGCTCGCCAAGCATCCCGAGCGCGTAATCGAGAAAGCAGTCTACGGCATGCTGCCGAAGACCGCTCTCGGACGCCAGAAGCTGCGCAACAAGCTTCGCGTGTTTGCCGATGCGAAACACACCCATGCCGCGCAGCAGCCTAAGGTGCTCGAACTCAACAAGAAGAGCGGGGAGTAATGCCTGATACCACGACGCACACGATCGGTCGGCGGAAGGAAGCAGTCTGCCGTCTCTACATCAAGCCTGGCTCCGGCAAGTGGTCGGTGAACGGACGCACGCTCGGAGATTATTTTCCGCGGCCCGCGCACGTTTCCGCCATCCAGCAGCCGTTCACGATCACCGATACCCTCGGTCGCTACGATGTGAAGGCGAAGGTCGAAGGTGGCGGGCTCACCGGACAGGCCGGGGCGTTGCGGCTCGCCGTCGCCCGTGCGCTCGTCAAGCTGGATGAATCGCATCGTCGGAAGCTGCGCGATCTGGCGCTGCTCACGCGCGATGCAAGAGCGGTCGAGCGCAAGAAGCCCGGCCGTCCGAAGGCACGCAAGAAGTTCCAGTTCTCGAAGCGTTAACCCCGAAGGAATCACTATTTAATGGCTCAGCCAAACCTGGAGCAGTTGCTTGAAGCCGGTGTCCACTTCGGACACCAGACTCGCCGTTGGAACCCGAAGATGCGTCGTTTCATCTTCGCGGAGAGAAACGGCATTCACATCATCGATCTGCAGAAGACGTTGCGGCAGCTCGAGCTGGCGCAGAAGCTCGCGAGGGAAGTGATCCTCCGCGGCGACAACGTCCTCTTTGTCTGCACCAAGCGGCAGCTCGTCAACATCGTGAAGAGTGAGGCCGAGCGTTGTGGGGCGATGTACGTGACGGAGCGGTGGCTCGGCGGACTGCTGACGAACTTCCAGACGGTGAAGAAGCAGGTTCGCCGCCTGAAGGAGCTCGAGGCCGGTAGCGAAGCCGGTGGTGATTTCGAGAACTACACCAAGAAAGAGCAGCTGATGATGAGCCGTCAGCGCGACAAGCTTTCGAAGAACCTTTCGGGCATCAAGAACCTTACGCGCCTTCCGGGTCTTATGTTCGTGATCGACTCCAAGAAGGAGCGCATTGCGGTGAATGAGGCCAACAAGCTGCAGATTCCGCTGATCGCGCTCGTCGATACGAACGCCGATCCGGATCTGATCACGGTCCCGATCGCAGGCAATGACGACGCGATCCGCTCCGTGGAGCTGATGACCAAGTCGATCGCCGACGCGATCGTCGAGGCGCGCCGCGAGGCGCCGGTGCGCGAGGAGGTCGAAGAGGCCGAGTCGTATACCTACAGCTCGGATCGCGGCGCCGAGCCGGAAGGCGAGGGCGACAAGAAGAGGAAGAGACGGCCGCGCAGGCGGCGGGCGAAGCCCGAAGCAATTGCCGCACGACTCAAGACGGGCGGCGAAGAAGGTGGCGGAGCAGAGGAAGCCACCGAGCCCGAGCAGGAAGGTTAACTTTCACGCCGCCGGAAAAGACTCCGGCGGCGTTTTAACGAGAGACATCATGACAACGACCAAAGAGAAGTTCACAGCGAAAGACGTTCAGACTCTGCGCCAGCGTACCGGCGCGGGAATGATGGAATCGAAGAAGGCGCTCGAAGAGAACAACGGCGACATGGAAAAAGCCGTTGAGTACCTTCGCACCAAGGGCATAGCCAAGGCCGAGAAGCGCATCGGCAAGCAGACGAGCGAAGGCGTGATCGGCAGCTACATCCACCACAACGGCAAAGTCGGCGTGATGGTGGAGGTGAACTGCGAGACAGACTTCGTCGCGCGCACCGACGACTTCAAGCAGCTGGTGAAGTACATCGCCGAGCACATCGCCGCCGCCGCCCCGGTTGCGGTCGAAAAGGATCAGGTCCCGCAGGAGAAGATGGAGAAGGAGCGTCGCATCTTTGTCGAGCAGGTCAAGGAGAGCGGCAAGCCCGACCACCTGATCGAGAAGATCGTGGCCGGCAAGATCGAGGCGTTCTACAAGGATGTCGCCCTCGTGCACCAGGCCTGGGTCCGCGAGCCGAAGAAGACAGTCGGCGAGCTGATCAAGGAAGCGTCGGCGAAAGTCGGGGAGAACATTCAGGTTCGCCGCTTCGTTCGCTTCCAGATGGGCGAGGAGTAGAGCCAGCTTGGCTGAGCTCAAATACAGCCGGGTTCTTCTTAAACTGTCCGGCGAAGCCCTCGCCGGACAGAAAGGCACCGGCTTCGACTTCGCCATTCTAGAGCGTCTTGCTACCGAGGTCTCCGACATCGTGAAGATGGGGGCGGCCGTCGGCCTCGTTATCGGAGGCGGTAACATCGTTCGTGGTGCCCAGCTCTCGAAGATGGGGATGGACCGCGTAGGTGCCGACTACATGGGTATGCTCGGCACCGTGATCAACGCCCTCGCGCTGCAGGACGTGCTGGAGAAGGCGCAGCTCGAGACACGCGTGATGACGGCGATCGCAATGGAATCTATCGCGGAGCCGTTCATCAGGCGCCGCGCCATGCGCCACTTCGAAAAGGGTCGCGTCGTGATCTTCGCCGCCGGGACCGGAAATCCGTACTTCTCCACCGATACGGCCGCGGCTCTCCGCGCGATCCAGATCCACGCCGACGTGATCATCAAGGCCACCAGCGTTGACGGAGTTTACTCCGCCGACCCGAAGCGGGACCCGGAAGCGACCCGCTACGAATCGATCAGCTACAGGGACGTAATGGTAAATGAGCTTGGAGTGATGGACCAGACAGCCATCACCCTCTGCAAGGAGAACAAGCTTCCGATCATCGTGTTGAACATCCACCGTCACGGAGAAGTTGCCCGGGCGCTCATTGGTGAGCGTGTCGGAACGATCGTACAATGACGACAATTCCTCAGATCACGAAGGACTGCCGGACCGCGATGGAGAAATCGTTCGAGGCGTCGAAGCGCGAGCTGGCATCGATCCGAACGGGCAAGGCGACCACGAGCCTACTCGACACCGTTCGCGTCGAAGCCTACGGAAACCAGATGCCACTGAATCAGGTCGGCAGCGTGTCCGCGCCGGAGCCGCGACTGCTCACTGTCACCCCATGGGACAAGGGCCTCGTCTCGGCGATCGAGAAGGCGCTGCGCGAGTCGGATTTGGGACTCAATCCGCAGACACAGGCGGGTGTGATTCGGGTACCTCTTCCCTCACTGAACGAGCAGCGGCGGAAGGAGCTGGTGAAGGTGGTTCACAAGCTGGCCGAAGAGGCGCGGATCGGGATCAGGCACGCGAGAACTTCGGCGCGCGACCAGCTGAAGAGGCTCGAGAAGACATCCGAAGATGATCAGAAGAAGGCGGAGAAGGAGCTTCAGAAGCTCCACGACGACTACATCGGGAAGATCGATGAGTTGTTGAAGGGGAAAGAAGCAGAAATCATGGAAGTCTAGGGCAGTGTCGGAGCTGACACGGCGCATCATCTTCGCGGTGATCGCCGCTCCGGCCAGCATCGCGATCGTGTATTGGGGCGACTGGGCGCTGACGATCGTTCTCTCGGTCCTCGCGGCGCTGGCAGCCTGGGAGTTCTTCCGCATGGCGCGCGAAACCGGAGCGCTTCCGCTCGAGCCCGCTGGTATTGTGCTCGCAGCTCTCCTTCCAATCGCCGTCCATGCTCAAAGACTTGGCGTCTATACGCTGTCGCTAACAGCTATCGTAGCCATGGCTCTCGTGCTCTTCGCCAGCACCATCTGGCTCCGCGGACCGTTGGGGAAGCCCGTTTCGTCTGTCTCCATCACCGCATTCGGTGTACTGTATGCCGCACTCTTCTCATACATCTACGCGCTGCGGTATCACGACTACGCCGTCGGCGCTGGAGCGGGTACAGCTTTGGTATTCCTTCCAATTCTTCTCACGTGGGCGACCGATGTCGGCGCCTACGTGTTCGGCCGGACCTTCGGCAGGAAGAAGCTCATCCCCTCGGTAAGTCCCGGCAAAACGGTGGAGGGCGCGGTTGGAGGGCTCGGTCTCACGATCGTGATCTGCCTGCTGTACGTGCGATTCATTCTGATGCCCTATGCGCAGCTCGGGCTGACCATTCAGGGTGCGGTGCTTTTCGCTATCGTCGTGAGCGTCGCGGCGCAGACCGGAGATCTCGCCGAGTCGCTGCTCAAGCGCGAGGCGGGCGTAAAGGACAGCTCACTCATCCTTCCCGGGCACGGCGGAATACTCGATCGCTTCGACGGGCTCCTGTTCGTGATGCCGATCGCGTTCCTTTTGCTGGGCCGCCTGCTGCTGCCCATTCCACAGTGATGCGGCCAGCCGCGCCAAAAGGGGTGGCAGTCCTCGGATCCACTGGGTCGATCGGCACCACCGCGCTAAGGGTGCTTGATCGCCAGCGCGAACGCTTCCGCGTTACCGCGCTCACCGCCAACAGCAACGGTGCGCTCCTCAGAGAGCAGGCTCGCCTCTTCTCTCCAGCTTTTGTCGGGATGGTCGAGTCGAGTAGCGATGCGGACGAAGCCTGGAACAGCGGCACGGATGCCCTGATCGCGGCTGCGACCCGTGACGACGTGGACATCGTTCTGAACGCGATCGTCGGTGCCGCGGGGCTGGATGCAACGCTCGCCGCGCTCGAGTCGGGAAAGCGCGTCGCGCTGGCGAACAAGGAAACCCTGGTCATCGCGGGCGACCTCGTGCGCCGGGCTTGCGCCTCCGGATCAGGTGAAGTGGTTCCGGTCGACAGCGAGCACAGCGCGATTCTTCAGTGCATTACCGGACACCCCAGCTCCGAGGTCAGGCGGGTCGTGCTCACCGCATCCGGTGGTCCGTTTCGCGACTGGAGCGCGGAACGCCTCGCCTCCGCTACCGTCGAAGACGCGCTACGACATCCCACATGGCGGATGGGGCGAAAGATCACGATCGACAGTGCCACCCTCGCTAACAAGGCGCTCGAAGTAATCGAGGCGCACTTCCTCTTCGACCTTCCGTACGACCGCATTGATGTCGTGGTCCATCCGCAGAGCGTCGTGCATTCCTTCGTCGAGTTCATCGACGGGAGCGTGGTTGCCCAGATGAGCGTCCCGACGATGGAATTACCCGTATTGTACGCGCTGACGCATCCCGAACGGGTGGCAGATGATGGTGTACCGGCCTTCAATCCGGTTAAACTATCCCCCATGACTTTCGAGCCCGTGGATCACGCGAGGTTCCCCGCGCTGCGGCTCGGCATCTCCGCCGGTGAATCGGGCGGCGCCGCGCCAGCGGTTTTCAATGCGGCGAATGAATGTGCGGTCGCCGCTTTCCTCGCCGGAAAAATCTCGTTGGCCGATATCCCGCGTGGCATTTCTGCCGCGCTCGGAAGCCTGAGCGACATGCCAGCCGGCACACGCGAGCAACTCCTGGCGGCCGATTCGGCGGCCCGCCGCCAAGTGCAGGAAATGTTCAAATGCTGAGCTGGCTAGCGCCGATTATCGTGTTCGGGCTCGTGGTGTTCGTCCACGAGCTTGGCCACTTCATCGCGGCGAAGCTCACCGGAGTCTACGCGCCGCGTTTCTCGATCGGGTTCGGGCCATCGCTGCTCAAAAAACGATTCGGTGAGACGGAGTACATTCTCGCCGCGCTGCCCCTTGGCGGATACGTGCGGATGGCTTCGCGCGAGGATGAAGCGACCGCTTTCCTCGAGGGAGGCAGCGAAAACCTGGCCACCACCCCCACGAATCCAAAGGCGGCGGTCGATCCGAACGCGATGATACCGTTCGGCCCCAAGCCAATTCCCGAATCGCGGTGGTTCGAGTCCAAGCCTCTCGCAGCACGGCTGTTCATCATGCTGGCAGGGGTGACGATGAATGCGCTCCTCGCCTACGCCATCTACGCCGCCCTCCTTATTCGCTACGGTATGCCAACGCCGCTACCGATAGCGGCGGTAGTGAATCCGGGGAAGCCGGCCGCTCTCGCCGGGATTCAGGCGGGCGACAGCATCGCCTCGCTCAACGGCCGCCCGCTCGAGAGCTGGCAAACTCTGCTCGACAGCATTGGAGCGTCCGCCGACCGCCCGCTACATCTCGGACTCGTCCGGCATGGTGAGCCGGTCGAAGTAACAGTGACTCCCACAGCGGAAGTCGTTCCCGATCCGCGGACGGGAGTGAAGCGACCGCTCGGCCGCATCGGGATGATGGCCAGCGAGGGCTTCACCCCGATCTCAGCGCCCCAGGCATTCAGGGAAGCGTGGCGGCTTACGATCGACAACGGCGGGAGGATCTTCGCTGCCCTTGGCTCTCTGCTGCATGGAGTGGGCGTCTCTGATCTGGGTGGACCGATCGCAATCGCCCAAGTGTCGGTCCAGGCGGCACGCGGTGGAATCGAGAGCCTGCTGCTCCTGGTCGCGCTCATCAGCATCAACGTAGCGGTATTCAATCTTCTCCCGATTCCCATTCTCGATGGAGGGCAGATAGTTCTCAACCTCGCCGAGACCGTCAGGGGTAGCGCATTCAGCACCCAGACCCGTGAGCGCATCATGAAGGGAGGCCTGCTAATCATCGGGCTCTTGTTCGTTACCGTGATGTTCAACGATATCAGCCGAAACATGCAGAACATCGTCAAGCTTGTCGGGCGGCTCTTCGGCTGACCTGCGTCATGCCGCGCCATCAATGAATTGAATGGGGCGCCCTTCACGGCTAAATTCCATAGCTATGGCTTTTCCCGGCCTTGCTGACCGCGTGGCCGATGTTCGAGCCAGGATCGGCGCGGCTGTGGCGCGGGGTGGCCATGGGCAGCAGGTGACGATCGTCGCTGTGACGAAGACTCACGGGCCCGAGGCGGCGCGCGCGTCTTACGAAGCGGGTTTGCACGACGTCGGCGAAAACAAGGTTCAGGAAGCGTTGAAGAAGATGGCCGCAGTGGATGTTCCCGTACGCTGGCATCTCATTGGTCATCTGCAGCGGAACAAGGTCAAGGCGTTGGAGCAATTCGTCCTGCTGCACTCGCTCGATAGCGCGAGGTTGGCTGACGCTGTATGCGAGGTCGGCATTGCGCGAGGACGGGCCGTCGACGCCCTGATCGAACTGAATCTGTCGGGCGAAGATACGAAGGAGGGCTACACGCTCTCCGAGTTGTTGCCGGAAGCCGAGCGTCTCGTCTCGCTTTCCGGCATTCGCGTTCGGGGAGTGATGACAATGGCTAGCTTTACAGCGACGGAGTCCGAGCTCCATCGCACGTTCGCGGAGGCTCGGGGCGCGCGCGACATGTTGATCGAAGCGGGTCACCCGGCCGAGGAGCTGTCGATGGGGATGTCGAACGATTACGAGATTGCAGTAGAAGAAGGCGCGACAATCGTGCGACTCGGAACCACCCTCTTTGGAGCGAGGGCTAAATGATAGACGAAGCGTTTCATCTTACCCCGCTGGATGTGCGTCGCTACGACTTCGGTCGGGCGCTGCGAGGCTACAACCCAGCGCGCGTCGATCAGTTCAGGGATCAGGTCGCCGAGGAGATGGAGAGACTCACACGCATCAACCAGGACCTGGACTCGAAAGCGCGCAGCTTTCACGAGCAGCTCCGCGCCTTCCGCGAGCGCGACAAGGCGCTGAATGACGCGCTCGTTTCGGCACAGCAGCTCCGGGGCGAAGTCCGCGAGCAGGCCGAACGGGAGGCGCAGCTGATTCTGCGCGAAGCCCAGGCCGAGGGCGAGCGAATCCTCGAGACAGCAAGGGCGGATGTCCGCCGCATGGAGGAGGAGCTCGACAACCTCGATCGATCGCGACGCACTTATCTCGCTCAGATGCGAACTCTGATCGCCAGACAGTTGTCGGAGGTCGAGGCTTCTGATTCGCAGGTGGTCGCAAGCACTTTAAGGGGCGCGGGCTCCAACTCTTCCGGACCCAATCAAGGATGACCGCAGTCCGCCCCGTGCCCGTAGCGGGGGGAGACGAGAAGGGCAGACGCTTCCGCCTGCTTCCGACCGATCGCTCGCCCGACGAACTCGAGATGGAAATGCTTGCCCTCTGGAAGGAGGAGAAGCTTTTTCAGCAGACGCTCGCGCAGGGCGACGGCAAGCCTGAGTTCGTCTTCTTCGAAGGCCCTCCCACCGCGAATGGCCGCCCGGGCATCCACCACGTGTTCTCCCGTACCGTGAAGGATCTCTTCTGCCGGTATCGTGCGATGCGCGGCTTTCACGTCGCACGGAAAGCAGGCTGGGACACCCACGGCCTCCCGGTCGAGATCGAAGTGGAGAAGAGGATCGAGACCGAGTTCGGCGTGCGCACGGCGAAACAGCAGATCGAGACGATCGGCGTCGAGCGCTTCAACGCGATGTGCCGCGAAAGTGTCTGGCGCTATCGCACGGACTGGCAGGATCTTAGCGAGCGAATTGCGTATTGGCTGGACTACAGCGATCCATACGTTACCTATTCCAACGATTACATCGAGAGCGTCTGGTGGGCTCTCTCCACGCTCTTCCGCCGCGGCCGTCTCTATCGCGGACATAAGGTGCTGCCATACTGCGCGCGCTGCGGAACGACGCTCTCCAGTCACGAGGTCGCGCAGGGCTACAAGGACGTGAAGGATCCGAGCGCGTACGTCGCGCTCGATCTCGTAGGTGAGAATGCCACCGCGACCCGCCGGCGGATACTTGTCTGGACCACCACGCCGTGGACGCTGGTGTCCAACGTCGCGCTCGCCGTCAGTCCGGTGCTCGAGTATGTCGAGCTCCGCAAACAAAAGTCCGATGCGAACGAGACGATCATTCTTGCTCTGCCGCGGGTGGCCGCGGTTCTGGGCGAGGACTTCGCGGGGCGGTGGGAAACCGTGAGGACCTTCCGGGGAAGCGAGCTGGTTGGCAGCCGCTACAAGAGGCCCCTCGACTGGGTCGACTACACGGATGGCGAACATGAAATAATCATTGGTGAGGATTTCGTCTTGGCGGAGGAAGGCACTGGCGTCGTACACATGGCTCCCGCTTTCGGCGCCGACGACTACGCGGCGGGCAAGCGCAACGGACTGGCCTTCCTTCAGCCGGTGAACCTTCGCGGAGAGTTTCCGCCGGAGATGCCGCTGGTGGGCGGCAAATTCGTGAAGGACGCCGATCCGATCATCCTCGAGGAGCTGAAGCGGCGCGGCGTCCTTTGGAAGTCGACGCTGTTCGAGCACGCGTATCCTCACTGCTGGCGCTGCGAAACGCCCCTGCTCTATTACGCGCGCACGTCCTGGTTCGTGAGCACGACGGAATTCAAGGACGCAATGTTGATCCGCAACTCGCGCGTCGATTGGCATCCGCCGGAGATGGGCACGGGTCGTTTTGGCGAGTGGCTCACGAACAACATCGACTGGGCCGTGTCACGCGATCGCTACTGGGGCACGCCGCTTCCGATCTGGGTGTGTGACAAGGACGACACCCACGCCGAGGCGATCGGTGGTTACGCGGAGCTGGCGGAAAAATCCGGGGTGACTCCTGGGGACGGGTTCGATCCACACAAGCCCTTCATCGATCGCTTCACCTGGAAGTGCGAGTGCGGCGGGACCAAGACGCGCACGCCGGAAGTCATCGATGCTTGGTTCGATTCCGGCTCGATGCCGTTCGCGCAATGGCATTTCCCATTCGAGAATCGTGAGAAATTCGAGCGATATTATCCCGCGGATTTCATCGCCGAAGGGGTCGACCAGACGCGCGGCTGGTTTTACTCGCTGCTCGCGATCGCCACGGGGCTCGGTGACGCGCTTCCGAACAACCTCCTTGCCCACGAAGCCCACGCCCCGGCGGTTGGCGACACGGCGCCCTATCGCGCCGTCGTGGTCAATGATCTGGTGCTGGATGCGGAAGGGCAGAAGATGTCGAAGCGGCTTGGGAACATCATCGATCCGGGGACGGTGATCCCCCGCTATGGCGCGGATGCGGTGCGGCTATTCCTCACGACTTCGAGCCAGCTGTGGACGCCGCGCCGCTTCGACGAGTCCGGTATTCGCGATACCGCCGGTCGTTTTCTACTCACCTTCAAGAACGTCTACACGGGAATCTTTGCCGAGTACGCGAACTTCGGCTGGTTCCCCTCGGATAAGGACCCGAGGCCGGAAGATCGACCCCGGCTCGACCGGTGGATCCTCTCGCGACTGGCGAATGTCGAGCGGGAAGCCGACGAGCTGCTGGGTCGCTATGAAGCGACCAATGCCGCCAAAGCTGTTATGACCTTCTTCGATGAGGACGTTTCCAAGTGGTACGTGCGTCAGAGCAGACATCGGTTCTACGATGTGGACGCGGTGGACAATCGTGCCGCTTTCGCGACGCTGCACGAGATCCTCTCCGTCACCTGCCGGCTGCTTGCCCCCTTCGCTCCCTTCATCACCGACTGGGTGCATCGTGAGCTGACGGGCGAATCGGTTCACTTGGCGCCGTTCGTTCGCGCCCGCGCGCCTGGTGCGATCGATGTCGATCTGGAGCGTGCGATGTCGCACATTCGAACCCTCGCTACACTCGCGCGAGCCGCCCGTGAGGAAGCCGGAGTCAAGGTCCGCCAGCCGCTCGCGAGAATGGTGTGCGTGGTGCCTCTTCCCACGGTCGCGCTCCGCGGCGCCGAGGATATGCTGGACGAGCTGAGCTCCCTACTCGGGGCCGAACTGAACATTAAGAAAATCGAGTTCATCTCAAGCGCGGACGACCTAGTAACTTTAAAGGCTCGGCCGAATTTCCGTTCGCTGGGTAAGAAGTTCGGAAAGAATACTCCGCTCGCCAGCGAGGCCGTTCAAGCGCTGAGCAGTGAGGCGTTGCGGGAGTTCGAAGCAGGGAAGCCGCTGTACGTCTCCGTCGGGAACGAGTCGCGCGAGCTGAGCGCCGACGACCTGACGGTTGTGAGACGGGCATCGGGTGAGCTGGTTGTAAAGGAGGCGGGCGGGTATTTTGCCGCGCTCGATCCGGTGGTGACGCGCGAGCTGAGGCTGGAAGGCCTGGCGCGCGAGCTGGTCAGCCGCGTTCAGCGACTGAGGAAGGAATTGGGTTTCGCGGTAAGCGATCGTGTCACGCTCTCGGTCGGAGGTCCGGCGGAGATTCAGGAAGCTGTGAGGGCATTTCAGAATTGGATTGCCGACGAAGTACTCGCCCGCCGAGTGACGGTGGGCGAGCGAACGGAAGGCACACACGCGACACATGCGTTCGACCTTGATGGGCAGAGCGTTGAAGTCGCCTTGGAGAGGGTTGGTTAGAGATGGCAACAGCAGCTAGCAGCAAAAGCAGCAAAAAACCGAAGGTGATGACGAAAAAAAACCTGCAGCATTTCGAGAAGCGCCTGCTCGAAGAGCGGAGACGCGTCTTGAAGGAGCTGGGTCACTACGACGAGACCTTTGGATCGACGCCGCAGGGCGCCGACGGCGATTTGAGCGCATACTCCTTCCACATGGCTGATCAGGGCACCGACGCAATGGAGCGCGAAAAGGCTTTTCTGTTCGCGAGCCAGGAAGGTCGTTTCCTATGGCACATCGACGAGGCGCTACGCCGTCTTTATCGCAATCCGGAGCAGTTCGGCAAATGTCACAACTGTGGCCGCGACATCAGCTTCGAGCGTCTCGACGCGCTGCCTCACGCCAGGTATTGCATCGAGTGCAAGCAGCGCGAAGAAGATGGAAAGCGCCAGGCCTAATCCGCCCCTTTTCTGGGGCACGCTCATCACGGTTGTGGCGGTCGATCTCGCAACCAAGCTGATCGCCGCCTCGGCTCTGTCTCCGCAGCACATTCCGCACGAGGTCCTCGGGAATCACCTCCGCCTCACGCTGGTCTATAATCCGGGCGCGGCGTTCGGGCTGAACCTCGGCATCTACTCGCGCTGGATCTTCATGGCGCTCACGGCGGGTGCGCTCGTCATTCTCGGGCGGCTGTACCAGGCCACACGGCAAGGGGACTTCGTCCGCACCATTGCGCTCGGCCTTGTATGCGGTGGCGCGGTCGGCAACCTCATCGATCGCATTCGGTCGGCAACGGGCGTAGTGGATTTCATCGACGTCGGCATCGGCGATCTCCGCTGGCCGACCTTCAACGTTGCAGACATGGCGGTGAGCGTCGGCGCCTTCCTTCTTGCCTGGGTTCTCTGGGGAGAAGAACGATCGCCCGCGTCCGTAGTTGCCGGCGCCCCGGTGTCGGATACGCAAACCGAGATCTAAGCTCTGAACGACTCCAGAGAGTTTCCGGTCG
>JALYKQ010000146.1 GCA_030774675.1 Gemmatimonadota bacterium
GCGGGGTGCGCCGGATGATCGCGAGACTGAGCGAGCTGCTTCGCTACACTCTGAACGGAGGCAGCGACAACGAAGTTGTACTCGCCCAGGAGGTGGCATTCCTCGAGCGCTACCTCGAGATCATGCAGATACGATTTCAGGGACAGCTCGAGATCGAGATCCAGATCGGGGACGACGCACGCGATGCGCTGGTGCCCAGCCTCATCCTGCAGCCGCTGGTTGAGAACGCGGTCAAGCACGGCGTCGACAAGGTTTCGGACAGGGGGAAGATCCGGATCCAGGCGCGAAGGGAAGTCGAGCGGCTGGTGCTGACCGTGTCCGACAACGGACCCGGACCATCAAGTATCGGGTCGCCAAACGAGAATGGGGGAGAGCACGGGGTGGGTCTCGAGAACATTCGCCAGCGACTGGAGCAACTATATGGAAGCGCGCAGAGCCTGAGCCTCGCCGAATCGCCGAATGGTGGAACGGTTGCGCAGATAATGATGCCATTTCGGACTCGCGCCGAGCTGCGGACGACCCTGGTGACCAACGGAGCACCCCGTTGACTCCAGCGAGGCCATTGCGCGTCCTAATCGCTGATGACGAGCGTCTGGCACGCCAGCGACTGGAGGACCTCCTCGTGCACGAAGCCAACGTCGAGATCGTGGGCCGAGCCGATAACGGATTGACGACAATCGCGGCGATCCGCGAGCTGGAGCCCGATCTGGTCTTCCTCGACATCCAGATGCCCGGAAAAACCGGTCTCGAGGTGGTGCGCGAGATCGGCGCGGACGACATGCCGCCGGTGATCTTCACCACTGCTTACGACCACGCCGTTGCCGCCTTCGATCTCGCCGCCATCGACTACCTGATCAAGCCGTTCGACGACGAGCGATTCGAGAAAGCGTTCCACCGCGCGCGGAAGATGATCGAGCTGAATCAGGTATCTAAGCTATCGGAGGAATTGCGCGCCTTACTGAGTGGTTCGCAGTCCGCAGCCGATTCGGGAAAGAGTCAGTATCTCGAGCGGATCGCGGTCGAGATGCGCGGCCAGGTGCGGGTCGTTCCGGTGAAGCAGATCGACTATCTGATCGCGAGCGGACCGTACGCCGAGCTCTATGTCGGCGACAAGCGCTACCTCATTCGAGAGAGGATGCAGGCGCTCGAGCAGCGATTGGACCCGGCCCGTTTCTTCCGCATCCACCGCTCGGCGATCGTCCGACTGGATCTGATCGAGACTCTGATCCGGAATCCAGGCGGAGACTACGCCGTCCAGCTCAAAGGCGGAGTGAAGCTCAAAGTCAGCCGCAGTCGGTTCGAGAAGCTCGAGCAGCAGATGGGGATGACCATCTAGAGACCTGTCAGGCTCGCCGTTACCGCCGAAAAGCAAAAGCACTATAGGGATGCTTCGGATTGTTTCGGATGATGCGGATCGTTCCGGTTGGCGTTATAGCTCCGCGCGATCTGGCTGATCTCTCCTTTTTTGGAACACCCGCTCGGGCCAGCCACGATGGTGCGTCCCGAGCCGCTGTGAACAAAAAAATCCCGGCCCCGCTAGTAGGAGCCGTAACACCAATGGGAGCGATCTGCAGCATCCGCTCCAATCCGAAGCATCCGCATACAGCCCTTTCGTTTTTGTTGTCTGCCCCAGTGCCTTCATGATAGGATCGCCGCCGTTCATGACTCCAGGGTGCATTTCAAAACACCACCAGGCTCCTTTGCGTGAACCCGCAGTATTCTGATCAAGAGCATGTGCGTTCAGTCATGCGTAGACGATCACTCCGACTGAGGTAGGCCAATGTCGAACAAGCTTCCTGAACAATTGACTCCGACTCCGACGCGCCTGAGCCGGCGCGATCTGCTCGGCTTTGCCGCCAAGGGCGCGGCGAGCGTCGTCGTATCGCAGTCGCTGCTTCTGAGCTGCGCATCCGGCGCCGTCAGCACTACCGATACCACCGGGTCAACCGGCGCCACGACTACCACGCCAACGACCGGCAGCTCGACTTGCGTGCTGACCGCAGCACTCACCGAAGGTCCCTACTTCGTCGACGAAATGCTGAATCGCTCCGACATCAGAACCGATCCGGTCACCGGGGCCGTCTCTGCCGGGATTCCGCTGACGCTGGCGTTCAATGTGTCGCGCGTCGCGAACAGCGCCTGCACACCATTGACCGGAGCCTACCTCGATGTCTGGCACTGCGACGCGGGTGGGGTCTACTCGGATGTGTCCGGATCGTCCAGAAAATTCCTGCGCGGCTATCAGATCACTGATGCCAACGGGGTCGCAGCCTTCACCACGATTTATCCGGGGTGGTACAGTGGACGCGCCGTTCACATCCACTTCAAGCTGCGCTTGTTCGCGGGGTCGACCAAGACCTACGAGTTCACCTCGCAGTTCTTCATGGACGATATGCTTACGGACACCGTGTACACCCAGAGCCCGTACAGCTCGCGCGGCACCCGGACTACCCGCAACGTGAACGATGGGATCTACAACAGTCTGTCTTCGACGGACAAGGCCGCCCTCACCCTTCAGACATCGAAGACGACTGATGGCTACGCGGGCGTGATCAACCTCGGCGTAGCAGTAGGCTAGAGTCTGGATTCAGAGGCTATAGTCGAATCGGCAACTTCGGGGCTGGTCCGCACCACTGAGGGTCTGGTCGGCCCAGTGCCGGCACCCGTGCGTTGGATCGCGAGCGCGATCTCGTCCAGATCTCCCGCTGTCAGTGTAAGCGTTGCGGCGCCGATCCAGCCGTCGACCTGCTCCGCCGATCTTGCTCCGACGATCGCACCGGTGACCCCTGACCACATAAGAGTCCACGCGACCGCGATAGAGGACACCGTGGTATCGTGTCGCCTGGCGATCGGGGTCAGCGCATCGCGCAACGCTATGTTTCGCTCGAGATTGGGTGTCTGGAAATTCGCCGACCCCGTCCGCCAGTCGTCCGCCGCCATCTTCCTTACACGCTCGGCGGAAAACGTATCGGTGAGAATTCCGGCCTGCATCGGGCTGTAGCAGATCACACCGGTCCCGTTCGCGCGGCACCAGGGGATCTCGGCCGCTGCCGCGTCGCGTCTGATGAGCGAGAAGGGTGGCTGCAGCGACTCGACGTGCCGGATCGCTTCACATTTCCTCAGGAGCGACAGGTCGAAGTTCGACACTCCGATCGCCCGGACTTTTCCCTCGTCCATGAGCTGGACCATCCTTCTCCACGACGCCTCGATCGGAACGCCGGTCTCGTCGGGCCGATGGAACTGGTAGAGATCGATCCGCTCGACGCCGAGCCTGCGGAGCGATGCCTCGCACTCCCTCCGAATGGAATCGGGTTGCAGTGAGCGCACCGGCTCCTTGAAGGGCTCCTTCGGGTCGAACACCAACCCGCATTTGGTGAAGACGAAGGGTCTGTCTCCGGGCGGAATCTTCTTCAGTGCGCGGCCGACAACCTCTTCGGAGTGGCCGAGTCCATAGATCGCGGCGGTGTCGATCCAGTTGACGCCGCGCTCGACGGCGTGAGTGATCGCCGCTGTCGATTCGTTGTCGTCCTGCGGGCCCCAGCTGAACGCCCAGCCACCACCGCCGGTTGCCCACGCGCCGAATCCGACGCGGGTGATGTTCATATCCGTGGTGCCGAGCTGCCGGGTGGGGAGTTCTGTTGGCATCGCACGAGTCCTGGGTTGAAGCCGGCGGGGAAAAGACATTCTAGCCTGCCATA
>JALYKQ010000147.1 GCA_030774675.1 Gemmatimonadota bacterium
ATATGCTAGATTCGTCCTCAGCTGCCCGCTGGGTTCTCGGTGCCCCTTTCTGCCCGTCGAGCAGTCCTATCCGCAGAGGGGAGCAAGGAAGAGTTCCCTATGACCGACCCCCGAAGAACCAGGCTGCCCGCCAGCTTGTCGGCCCGGATCAGCCGCGCGTTCGGATCGCTTTGGACCAGGTACGCCGACAAGCGGCCGAGCGAAATCCGAACCGAAATTCGCGGCAACGTGGTCACCTGCCAGCTCATCGATGCCGAGGGCGTGTTCAACGGGAGCATGATCGCCCGGCAGACCGATGACACCGTCCGCGGAATGGGAGGGCTCACCCCGAATGACTACAAGAGAGATGCAGTGGCTGCAGTGGTGAATTTGACGCGGCAGCGTGTCTCATCGTTTGTGAGCAGCCATGACCGAGACACCGATGTTGCGACCGAGGTTTTTACCCTCGAGCCATCGCTTCAGAAGGGGCGCCCGCGCTCGCTAGCGGGCGGCTCCAGCTAAGAGGTTTGAGCCCCATGGAACGCAGCCGACGTCTGGAGGAGCTCACTGCTGAGGCCAAATACGCGGCCGACCGCCATCGCCTCTACAGGGCAAAGGTCCATGGTCCGCGACTGACAAGCGCAGGCCGCCTGAGAGAGCTCGAGCGAGCTCGCAATCTGGCCGAAGCTAAGATGCGCCGAGCGCGATCTGAGTCAGCAGGTCCGATTTAGCCAGCCGCGGAACCGCCCGCGAACGCCCCGAACAGGATTCGAACCTGGGGTCACTCCCTTAGGAGGGCTCTCGGGGCGAAAGCGGTTGCCCAGTGGAATGCACCCCGAGTTCGCTACGGGTTGGTCGCGCCCCCTTCCAGGTGAGCTTCGATCCAGGCTCGATATGGGCCGATGAAGTCACGAGCAGCTTCATGTACCAGCTGAGCGGCGCGATGCACATCGCCGGCGGGGGTCTCCACGTAGCTGTGCTCGATCATCGCGCGAGCTCTCTGCGCGCGCGTTAGCCGACGGCAGAGTCCGCCGTCAATGACTTTCTCGTTGCGCAGCGCTTCGAACGCCTGTTGCGCGGGTGACCCGTCACCTCCGATTGGCGGGCGTTCCAGTTGCGCGAGGCGGACTCCCGCGATGGCGAGGTCAGCGACATAGTTCTGCACCCGTCCCACCGCCCTCTCGACCGCCTGAACGCGGTTGTAGGCCTCGATGTCCTCAGTCGTGTTGAAGGCCGTCTTGAACCGCTGGAGGTCGAAATCATCACCGAACGCCAGCATCGCGGTTTCCAGCGCGGCGTATTGGCGCGGGAAATCCTCAAGGTGACGGACGATGTCGCGTGTCCAGCGCTTGCGATCCGCCTTCCGCGGTTCGTCGTCAGCCATCCTCGGTCGCCAGCAGCCGGTCGATGCCGGCCAGGGCGGCTTGAGCGCGCTGGGCTTCCTGTTTGCGACCACGGCGCCGCAGGCCGGTTTCGCGGCGACGCAGTCGTGGCCACAGCTCCTCCCGATCCACGAGGACTCGCCCTTCGGTCACGACATCGGCAAGGAAGAAGGGATCGGCTTCGGCGTCTTGCAGCCGGATGACATCAACGGGGCGGCCGATCATCGCTGTCAGCTTCGCGCTCAGATCCACCACACGTTCCAGGCTCGGATCCCGCAGATCGACGACTATGTCGACATCGCTTGCCGGTGTGTCGGTTCCCGTAGCTGCGGAGCCAAAGAGCAGCGCAAAGCGGACGTTCTGCTCAGTCCGCAAGGCAGCGCGCAGAGCAGCGAGCAATGACCATGAACGCCTGACGTAGCGCCGCTCGGCTAGAGGCAATTTCAATGCTCTCGGCGTGGGCCTGGATGCGCGCAGGGCCCCTTGGTTGACCGCTCGCCGCAGCGTTCGCTCGTTCACGCCTGCTTCTTCTGCAAGAAGCGCCAGTTCAGTCATGTGTCCATTGTACAGGATTATGCGTCCAGTATTTGCCACTAGTGTGTCCAATATCAAGCCGCAGGGCGAGGGGACTCTCGAGTGTCGACCCGCATGCCTAGCCCCAAAAAATGCCGGTCGGGTCGACCTCGATCCCGGCGAGCAATGGCTCGACGGTGCGGCTGGGACGGAGCTGGCCGTAGTGATGCCAGCGTCCATTCCTGTCCGGGCAGTAGAGGGACCAGGTTCTCGCGGAGTAGTCGAGTCTGAGCTGCGCGACCTTCGTCTCGCTCCACTCCGGCCCGAAGTCCGGTTTCCACGGAGGGCGTCGCTCGACGATGGTGAGCGATTTGCCGCGCCGAACACACTCGATCCGGATCTCTTCCCGAAGATCCTCCGGCACGCGGGAGTCGCAATAGGCCTCAACCGCGCGCATCGCTGCGTCGACAATGTCCGTCACGCATCGCGAGCTTTTCAGATACGGGAGGGGCGGGAAAGGACCCGATCGACCAACCGATGTACCCCTCTCGTACCCTCGCCACGCCT
Source organism: Gemmatimonadota bacterium (assembly GCA_030774675.1). Classification (GTDB taxonomy): domain Bacteria; phylum Gemmatimonadota; class Gemmatimonadetes; order Gemmatimonadales; family Gemmatimonadaceae; genus UBA4720. Next base: position 2,442 of record JALYKQ010000147.1, read on the forward strand.
GGCTCTCAGATGCAGTGGGGAGTAGGCCGCCGGATCGCCCAACAAATCACCTGCAAACCACGAGCGCCCCGACCAGGATTCGAACCTGGGGCTTACTCCTTAGGAGGGCATCGTGAGAGAGGACGGGAGGGCGTCGCTGGGTACGAATGTCCTGCAGTTGGGCAGTTTTCGCCACCGCCGGGGTTCCACCAATGCCCTTTCGGTGCCCTCCGAATGTACCCGTTTTGTACCCGGGTTGAGAGGCTCCAAGGAGGGATAAAACCAGCCGCGCTGGTCGCTAAGGGCCGAGGGATCGCTGGTCAAAATCCAGTCGCCCCGACTATGTTTCACGGGAGTTGCGTCCCCTGGGTCCCCTGCGTCCCCTGCGGCCCGTAGCGGTTCCCATAAGGCCTAGTTATCGGGGCGGCGGGGGGCCGCCGATCCGATTCGGGCGACGCACGAGTCGTCGAGATAAGAGATCGCCAGCCCGCGCCACCCCCATGAGGGCCATACCGCGCCACCCCCATGAGGGCCATACTGTTCGAAGATGTCCGAGCACAACGTCGACGTCGTCCGCACGCTTTACAGGGAGACAGCTCACGGCGACGCCTCTGGTCTTCAGCGGCTCGACGAGCGAATGGCCCTCAACTACCGCGCGGTTCCCGACCTGCCCAGCATGGAGCAGCCAGTCGACGATCCACGGTGGCAGCCCGAAAGGTTCATCGACCTGCAGGAGCGGGTCCTGGTCCGAATCAAGTTCTCGGGCCACGAAAGGGCAACCGGCCATCAGTTGGAAACGCGAATCGCGCACCTGTGGACGGTTCGGCGCGGGCGGTCGGTGCGACTTGCCGTCTACCGCGACTGGGAGTCAGGTCTAGAAGCCGCCGGAGTCGCGGAGTAGACGCTGCCAA
>JALYKQ010000148.1 GCA_030774675.1 Gemmatimonadota bacterium
GACGTTCCGCCGCCGGCAGTGATCGCTCCGTCGAGACGCCGACCGAGCCCGTGCGACACCGTCGCCTCGACCATCGCGCGCGAGTAATCGAAGTCGCCGGCAGCGCCTTCCAGCGCAATGCGGCCGAATGTCCTCAGTCCGTGGGGATCGAGACCGTGTGATGCATGCCGCTCCAGCGCCAGACCGATGACGTTCCCATTGGTCGCGTCTATGTTGTCGCTGAAGCCCTTCCCGCCGAACGTCTTTGCCAGAGAGAAGTCGGTTTTTTTCCGGGCATCGCCGTCATGTTCCGCGAACAGACGCCAGGTGCCGGACGCCGAATCGTCGCGGACACCGGTGAGCTCCACACCCAGCGAGCGATAGTAGTATCCCTCGTCGCGGCCGAAAAGCAGCGCCGAGAGCGAGCTGCCGAATGTGAATGGATCGGCGAAATCGTTCGCCGAGGCGAGGCGCCGGTATGCGCCGACGGCGACCATGTTGCGCCCGTTGCTCCGCGAGAGACTCAGCTCGCCGTTGGGCGAAAGATCGGCGATTCCGATTCGCGCCAGGGCGTGCGCGTTATACCCGGCGCCAAGGCTTTGTCGCGCCGCGATTCCGGTTGACAATCCTTCCACGCGGTTGTATCGCGTAAGACCGAGTCCGTACGTGAACACAGGCTTCTGCGGCACGAATCCCGGCTGCGCGCCGAGCGTCAGCGCCTCGGCAATGAGCGCATCGCGTTCCGAAGCTCCGAAGATTTCCTCGCCATCGTCGTAGATGGACTTGGGAAGCTCGGGTGAATGTGCCAGCACCGTCGTATCACACGGCACCTGCACGATCACAGCCAACGCGTCCTCGTATCTGGTGTAAATCTGTGAGCGACTCTTCGTCATGTCCTTGCAGGCATCGTGTCTGATTCGCCGGCGATTCGCGCGCGAGACAGAATCCTGCGCCGTGTCAGCGGCGGTGATCTGCGGGATTGCGGGAAGGCTTCCATTCACGCTGGCGTACTTGAAGCTCTGCTCGATCTTGAACGGAATATGAAGGAAGCCTGCCTGCGCTTCGCCCTCGAGGCCTTGCAGGCGCGGGAGCCAGAACTGCCCTTCGTGCAAGCCGTACTCGACGGTGACAGCGTTCAGCTTGCCACTCAGAGGCGAGATCATCGCCTTCACCCATCCCGGTGGCTTGTCGCCACCGTCATCCGCGTCTTCATCGGCTATTCCCCAGATGTCCATCGGCTCGGCAAGACGATAAACCGCCCGCACCAGCCGGGCCGAGCCGATGTCGAACCAGAGTGAGCCAAGTGCGACGTTCCATTTCGGGGCGCGGGGACGGATGACCAGCTCACGAAGCTGGATTGTTTTTTCGCCCGGAAGCCGGAAGCTCACCGAGTCGCCAGTGGCGTAGGTGTAGTACGCTTCGGCTCCGCTCGCCAACGGATGAATTATCTCACTCTCGCTGACGTCGGCCTTGGCCAGGCCGGAGCCAATCCACAGCGATTCGCGGCCGGGATAGTATGGAATAGGCACGTCTTCGTCGTCGTTGATCTCGGCGTCTCCGGCGCCCTGCAGCATCGGCATCACCTGCCGCTGCCCAAGTATCTGCACCAGCGCCGGCGAGCCGCGGCTCCAGATAACGTGGGCGGCGCGTTCGTTCCGCATGAGCAGACGGTCGCGGCCTATCCGCTTGAATCCCATGCCAACCGACATTCGCTCGTAAGACGTTGCGTCGTAGCCGCGGAGAGAAGTGTCCTGGTCGAGGCGCGCGGCGCGCGCGGCGTTCAACAAAGTGCGCGCGCCGGGATCGCGGAAGGCCGATGAGAGGAGGGCGGGGGTCAGCGGAATTCGCTTCGAGAGACGCCGCTCCTTGTTGACGGAATCGTGCTTCGTGCGGCGTGCGCGGAGGGAATCGTTTCGCGCTTCGCGTCTCAGCCTGTTCGCCTCGGCTCTGACGGCGGTCGCGACGCTGTCTGATTTCTTCGCGTCGCTCCCGATGCGGACCGAAATGCTCGTTTGTGTGAACAGCGCCAGTGCGAGTATGCCAACCATGATTCGAATCGGGTGAAGTTATCTGTGAATGCGTCCCGGAATGGATCGGGGAATCGTATACGACACGCCGACGTGCCACGCGACCTGGTCGGTTTTGCTATGAGACGGAAACATGGTGATGGTTCCGTCGGGGTTGTCGCGGATCGCGCCCTTGCGCAGATATGTCGCTTCGCCGCCGGTGAAATAGCGGCCTCCGATGTCAATCGACATCAGCGACAAACTTCCGCTTAGCGGGACATACAATCCGCCGCCGAAGATCCAGGTGCGAGTGTTGTCGCTCTGGTTCTCTGTGCTGGCGAAAGTCTCGCCCCGGTAGTCACCCGTTCCGCGCACCGAAGAGCTGGTGGTGAAATCCATCACCCCGACTGCAACATTGCCGTACGGGCGCACAGGTCCAACCGGAACCATGACCTGCAGGCCGATCGCCGCCCACAGGATTGAATTGCTCGTCTCGACCTCGAACCCCGCGCGGCCGCCAAAAACGGAGGGAACGGGTAATGTCTCGCTCCCGTATTGCGCTCCGCCCAGATCGGCTCGAAGACTGAGGACACCATCCCGATCGACCCTGAAAAGGCCGTAGAAGTCGCCGCCGAAGCCGTTGTCTATGTTGTTCGCCAAGTCGCCTTTGGGCTGCGACATCAGGAGGCCGCCGCCAAGGGTGAAGCGGGAGGGCTTCTGTATGAAAACCCGCGGACGTTCTCTGATCTGCGCATGAAGCGATGACACGCCATATGGAAGGGCGACAACGGCGGCCAGTATCGTCGTACGAACGTATCGCATAACTTCTCCGGGCTTTTTGCTGCTGGCGGGCCGAGGCATTGGCAATGCCGCCGGGCTCACAATTCGTATACGGTGGTACGGCAACGCTTTGCTATTGTTTCATGGGCCGCCGGCACCCCTCTCTGACCGAACTATATGACATCGCTTGTCCCTCGATGGTGACATCTGCACACGCGCTCATGGTCAGAGGGCTGAAGAAGTCTTATGGCGACGTCGTCGCTGTGGATGGGCTCGATCTCGCCGTCCGTAACGGCGAATGCTTCGGCCTTCTCGGCCCTAACGGAGCCGGCAAAACTACTACGATAGAAGTTTGCGAGGGGCTGCTCGCCAGGGATTCGGGGACCGTCGAGGTCCTTGGACGTACCTGGGAGAACGACGCCGGCGACCTTCGCCAGCGGCTCGGTATCCAGCTTCAGGACACGCAGCTTGCCGAGAAGCTCACCGTCCGCGAGACACTCGACCTGTTCCGAAGCTTCTATCGCCGCGCCCGGAATGCCAGCGACGTCATCGACATGGTGCAGCTCGGCGAGAAGCGCGACGCTCGCGTTGGGACCTTGTCCGGCGGACAGAAGCAGCGTCTGGCGATTGCCTGCGCGCTTGTCGGCGATCCCGAGCTGCTCTTTCTCGACGAGCCCACGACCGGACTTGATCCGCAGTCGCGCCGCCAGTTGTGGGGACTGATCGAGGAGTTCCGGGCGACGGGCCGCACGATTGTCCTGACTACGCATTACATGGACGAAGCGGAGCGGTTATGCGAGCGGGTGGCGATTGTGGATCACGGCCACGTGATCGCTCTTGGCACTCCGGCCGAGCTGATCGAGTCGATCGGCGCCAAGCACCATCCGCCTCCCGAGCCGCGCACGACATCGGCGACTCTCGAGGACGTCTTCGTGGTGCTCACCGGGAGGACGCTGCGCGATGAGTGACGCAACCGGGCAGGAACGGCGGCGCTTCACCGAGCGTTCCATCGTCCAGCTCACGCTCGCCCGTTTTCGGGGGTTCACCCGCGAGCCAGAGGCGGTATTCTGGACCTTCGTTTTTCCAATTCTCCTGGCGGTGGGGCTCGGCGTGGCCTTTAGAAGCCGCGCGCCCGAGCGGCCGCACGTCGGGATCCTCCGCTCTGGTGCGGCGGCGGCCATGGTCATCGCGTCACTGAAGCGCGATTCATCGATCATCGTCGAGGTGATGGACGACAGCGTCGCGGCGCGCGCGCTTCGCACCGGGAAGGTGGCGATTCTCGTCCGGGCTACGGGACCGAGCAGCGTCGAATACACCTTCGATCCGGTCCGTGGAGACGCGGCTTCGGCAAAGCTGCTCGTTGACAGGGCAATTCAGCGCGGTGCGGGGCGTGCTGACCCCATATCGGTCGCCGAGCGGAAAGTCACGGAGCACGGATCACGTTACATCGACTTTGTGCTGCCGGGTCTCCTCGGAATGAATCTCATGGGAAGCGGAATCTGGGGAATCGGGTTCGCGATCGTGGATCAGCGTGGCAAGAAGCTCCTCAAACGATTCATGGCAACCCCGATGTCGCGCGCCGAGTACCTGGCATCTTTCATGTTCTCGCGACTCTTCTTCCTGGTGCTGGAGGTGGTGACGCTAATCGGATTTGGAACTCTCGTTTTCGGTGTCCCGCTCCGCGGCTCCCGTTTCGCGCTCGCGGTGATCTGCCTGCTGGCTGCGCTTTCGTTTGCCGGCATGGGGCTTCTTATCTCATCGAGGGCGCGGACAACAGAGGGTGTATCGGGTCTGATGAATCTGGTGATGCTTCCGATGTGGATTTTCTCAGGGGTGTTTTTCTCCTCGAGCAACTTCCCGGCGACAGTGCAGCCAATCATCAAGCTGCTTCCACTTACCGCGGTGAACGACGCGTTGCGGGCAAATATGCTCGAAGGCGCATCCTTCGCCGCCGTTAGCGGCGAGCTGCTTGTGATCACAGGATGGCTGATGCTGAGCTTCGTCGCGGCGCTCAAGCTGTTTCGGTGGAGATAGAGGGCGGGCACCACCCGGCGGTCGGCTCGGCGAACCAGGCGAGCGCTCTCGTCGTCAACAAAAGTCTGGCGATTCCGCGGTCGGAGCTCGTCACCAAGGCGTCGCGTTCTTCGGGCGCTGGCGGACAGCACGTCAACAAGACGGCGTCGCGGATCGAGATCAGCTGGAATATCAGCCAGTCGGGCGCGTTGTCGGACGAGCAAAGACAGACGCTCATGGCTCGACTCGCTTCCCGCCTTTCGACCGAGGGTGCGATCCGCGTCGTCGCCAGCGAGATGCGCAGTCAGCGGCAGAACCGCGACCGCGCCGAAGCGCGTCTCGCCGATCTCGTTCGGCGCGCTCTCGTCGTCCGCAAGAAGCGAAAGCCGACCCGTCGCCCGCGCGGTGCGAACGAGGCTCGGCTCGCCTCAAAAAAGCTTCACTCGCGAAAGAAGCGCGAGCGAAAACAAGACGTCGCGGACTAGATTCCGCGCTGTCTGACTACGCCCGTACGGAGCTGAGCGCTCCCTCCGGCACTGGGCTCGCCCCGCCGGTTACGGCGTGGCCGGCCTGATGCTTGGCGAACCCCAGCTTCTCGACGATCTTCTCGCGCCACTCATCCATGATCTCGTAGAACGTCGGGATAACGACGAGCGTGAGCAGTGTGGAGGTGATGACACCTCCAATGACTGCCCGGCCAAGCGGAGCCCGGAATTCCGCGCCTTCGCCCAGGCCGAAGGCAACGGGCAACATTCCGGCGATCAGCGCCAGGGTTGTCATCAAGATCGGACGCAGACGAATCGCGCCTGCCTGGATGATCGCCTCACGCCGCGGTAACCCGTCGTTGATCCTCGCCCATTTCGCGAAATCGATCAGCAGAATCGCGTTCTTCGCCACGATTCCCATCAACAGAATCACCCCGATGAGACTCATGATGTTGATCGTCGATCCGGTGATCATGAGAGCCAGCATCACGCCGACGAGTGACAGCGGGAGCGAGATCAGAATAGCGAGAGGCTCGATGAACGATCCGAATTGCAGTACGAGAATCAGGTACATCAGCATCACCGCGATTCCGAGTGCGGTAAATATCCGTCCGAAGACTTCCTTCTGACTGTCCACTTCGCCGCCTTGGGTGATGTGGACACCTGGCGGCAGCGTGAGTTTGTCTATACGCGCATTTATTCCCTTCATCACCTGACCCAGCGATTCGCCGACGGTATTCGCCTCGACCGTGACGACGAGATCGCCATCGAGATGGGTGATCTGTGCGGGGCCGAGGCCCTGCTTGATATCCGCGATCTGACCGAGCGGAACTGTAGTCGGACCGGCGGGCCCCTGCATGACGAGCGGGAGCTGGGCGAGATCGGATCCGCGTTCGCGGGCCCCCGGAGCGAGTCTCACGTTGACATCGCGAGTCTCACCGGTGGGGTCCACCCAGTCGCCGGCCTTGATTCCAGCGAATGCCGGCCTGAGCGACTGCGCTACCTGGCCAACGGTGATGCCCAGCGTTCCCGCCAGGCCACGATTGAGATTAACCTCGAGCTCCGGTTTCTGGCCCTTGGAGGACAGACCCACATCTACCGCGCCTTTAACCTGCCTTACCTGATTCGCGATCATCATGGCCGCGGAGTTGAGCGACACGGGAGTTCCGCCTCTCAGCTGGATCTGAATCTGTTTCTGTGATCCCTGGAAATCATTCGTGAAGACGTTCATCGTCGCGCCGGCGATACGCCCGACTTCGAGGCGAATTTTTTCACCCAGATCGGTAGCGCTGATGTTCCGTGTATTCTTGGGGTAGAGGCGGACGTAGATGTTTCCGTTGTCTACCGCGCCATTGCCGCCACCGAGTGTGGTATAGGTAAACTCCACTTCTGGATGCGACCGTGCGATGCGGGCCGCCTCCTCTGCCTTGATCCGAGTGTAGTCGAGGTTGGAGCCCGGCGGAGTCTCGATTCCTATGTTGAGCTCCGATCGGTCGTCGGTGCCGAAGAATCCGGTGCCGACGAGTCCCACCGCGGGCAGCGCCAACGCGAGAATGAACGATGCCAACGCGAGCCCCACCATTGCCAACCGGTGATCCAGTGCCCAGCCGATGAGTCTCTTGTAGTTCCCGGCCTGGCGATTGAACCACTGGTTGAAGCGGTCGAGGGTGCGCGCGATCGGGTTGCGTCGCTCGTGCGCTTCGACCTGCGGATCGGCCCAGTACGCCGAGAGCATCGGATCGAGCGAGAATGAGACAAGCAGCGAAACGAGAACCGCGCAGGCGATGGTCAGCGCGAACGGCTTGAACCACTGTCCCGCCACGCCGTACATGAACGCCACCGGAACGAACACCGCGACAATTGAGAACGTCGTCGCCGCTACCGCGAGACCGATCTCGTCGGTCCCCTCGTGCGACGCCGTCATGTGATCCTTACCCATCTCGATGTGGCGGACGATGTTCTCTCGCACCACGATCGCGTCGTCGATCAGGATTCCGATCGCCAGAGAAAGCCCGAGCAGCGACATCGTGTTGAGCGTAAAGCCGAACGCCCACACGGCGATGAACGAAGCCAGCACCGAAACCGGCAGCGCCAGTCCGGTGATGACGGTGGATCGCCACGAATTGAGGAAAACAAAGACAACGAGCACAGTAAGGAGCGCTCCGAGCAGGAGCGCTTCCTCGACGTTCTTCACTGAGTTCGCGACGCGAACACCGGAGTCGCGAACGAAATTCATCTTTACGCCTGGCGGCAGCGTTTTCTGCATCTGCTCAACGACTGCTTGAATCTTCTTGCTCACAGCCGTCGTGCTGTAGCCTTTCGATTTGGTGATGTCGATGCCCACGGCTTCCTTCCCGCCCACCTCGGACGCCGCCGTACCGCCTGCACCCCTCGCCCAATAAAGCGCCAGCGTGCGCTGTTCCTGCGTGCCGTCGAGCGCGTCAGCAACCTGTCCCAGTCGCACGAGCTGGCCGTTGCGCTCAGCAACCACGAGCTGCATGAAGTCCGCGGGACCGTCGAGTCTTCCCTGGAGACGGATCGCCCGCTCGTCGAGAGCGCCGCTGACATTGCCTACCGGCGCGGCGATGTTCTGCGCCTGAAGCGCCTGAACCACCTGCGCGACGCTGAGTCCCGCCGCCTGAAGCGCCTGTAACCGGAGCTGGATTGTCATCTCCCGCTTCACTTCACCGACAATTGTCACCTGCGAAACGCCGCCGATTCCCTTGAGCGCGCTGGTGATCGTCGGGTCCGCAATCCGCGTCAGCTGCGCCGGTGTGTACGCGTCGGACGCGAGCGTGAGCGATACGATCGGCCGGTCCGAGGGATCCATCCGCCGAAGAATCGGCTCTTTCATCTCGGGCGGGAGATCGACGCGAACTGAAGAGATCGCGTCGCGAATATCCTGCGTCGCCTGCGAAATTTCCTTCTCGAACAGGAATACGACGACGATCTGGGCGTAGCCGTCGGTCGCCGTGCCGTAGATCTTGTCTACGCCGGAGATTCCCTTGATGGCGTCCTCGACCGGTTTCAGCACCTCTCG
>JALYKQ010000149.1 GCA_030774675.1 Gemmatimonadota bacterium
GTGCGATGTCGATGCCGCGGGCAACAAGACGGTCGCGCTGCATCGCCGCGAAGGCTCGATAGTCCCCGATGATCTCGGCGATCGGATCAGACGTCGCCACGTGGCATCCTCCTCCGCCATCGTACGACATGCACGGCCGGACACACGGTTCCGGGTTGGTCTCACTCAGTCGCCACCGCAAGGAGTGGATGGGGCGGCCGCAAGGTCGCCCCTACGCTGCGAAGGAGCGCCTGCGTCGTTGGGTCATGGAGAAGATCGGAGCGCCCGGGTTCGCCGCGGCCCGCTACTCCTCAGGGCTTCAAGGGACATTCCCGCACACTCGCCCAGTCGAGGTCACGGCTTCGATGTCGAGCGCCGGCTTGCGCTGCGACCGAGACGATCAAACGTCCGGACAACTCGGCTAGTCAGCCCACCAGTCGCGCTGGCCATCGACGTCTTCGCGCGGATCCTCGCCGAGGTTGGGCGCGCCGATGACGAGGATCTCGAGGCCCTCTGGCCCGGCCTCGTAGCCTCGCCACGTGCCGGGCGGGACGCGCACCGCGTCCCATTCTTTGAGTTCGACGATCTCGTCGTCGATTTTCATCCGCCCGCTGCCGCGCAGGACCACGTACACCTCCTCTTGCTTCTTGTGCGTGTGGCCGTACGGAAAGCGATAGCCGGGCGGGACGCGCTGGTAGCTCAGGGCGGATTTCTCGAGCTCGAGCGCCTTGGTCGCCGCGCGGAACTCCAGGTCTGGCGCGCCGTCGAACCTAGGGCCGATGTCCTCCAGATCCTCCTTGATGTTGCTGAGCGTGAACGGCACGGCGCAATCCTATGGCGTCATTCCGGAACGCGGGCGCAGGCGGCCTTCTCCGACCCATCGCTCCGTTGCTAAGAGACGAATGCTTTCCGCACACTGGACGTGGCGTGGCCATGTGGCCTTCGTATCCCCTTGTGGTTCAGGTTCTCGGCGATCTCCTCGAGTGACATCCCTTTCTCAAGCATCCGTCTGATCCTCATGCGCCAGCCATAGTCCTCTCGGTTGCAGAGCACGTGCGAGAGGCGGACGTTCCAGGAGACAAGATGTCCACCATCAGCCTTGAGCCTGGGGTAGTGGTCCGGGGAGGGTGCCCAATCCGGCAGAGGAGTGGATCTCGGCTCGAAATGGCCCCGCCCCTTTGTGGCAATAGCACTTTGGCATCTCGCAGCGGAGTTCGATGATCTGGCCGCGTTGCGCCATCTGAACGAGGACACCGCGTGTGCCAAGCGCTCGTAGTCGGCCTGCGAGCGTGTCTCCCATGATCGCTTCAGGGCTTGTCGTTTTTGCCGCCACGCCTGTTCTCCTAGTTCTGGTTGGCAGACTCATCTCAGCAGCACCATCTCAACGCCTGCGGCGTGCCGCGTGACAGGCGTGAAGGTCGAAGCTCGACTCGATCCGTCGCTTCGACGGGGTGCCAGCGTTTGCGGTTAGCAGCTCGATCGTCTCCGCCGGCTTGCTCGGCAGAGAGGCGTCGCGCCCAATGTGGCCGTTTTTCGCTCCTGACGGAGGCACTTCTCGACCTGAAGGCTCCAGAAAGGGCTCCATACCCACCGCACGTTGTGGACCGTGCAAGTGCACCTGAACGAATAAGCCCCGCTTTGCGGGGCTTTTGCAGAGCCCTCTGACGGACTCGAACCGTCGACCCCCTCCTTACCATGGAGGATTCGACCTGCGGCTATGAGGAGCGGGAACAGCACTTCCTTGCGCGCTTTCCCTGCAATTCGGCTGGTTTTTCTGTCCGGCGCACCCCTTCCTCGAAAAGCCCTGAGCTTCCCCACAAACCCCTGAACCTATCCCCAAAACCTGCCCCCAGGAGTTCGTCCTAGGCGACAGCCGTTGCCCGGCCATCGCCTACACACAAGGTCTGCGAGCGAGCCCGCGCGCACGACCTGAAACGCCGCAACGACCACGACGCGTTCCTGAACGAGGTTTGGTTCGCCTGCGCCATCGTCTGATCAATCGTAGGCGTGGCCGATAGCGTGAACGCGTGGGCCGAGCGCTTCGCCCATCTCGACTGGTGTCGCGAACACACCCAGTATGCACGCAAGCGCCTATCAATCGCGCGCCTCACTCCGCCCGTACATCCGACTGATCACCAAGATGAGCCGTTGGGCGTGCGCTTTCGGAAACTTCGGCCGGTTCGATTCTGGTTCGGCAGGGCGGAACTCATCGGTGCGCAAAGCGCACGCTCGTTTCCACCAGCACGCTTAGCGTCGACTGAGCCTGGGGTCCCGAACATGCCTGTACAAGCGGAGCGGGGCGGCCCATCAGCCGCCCCGCTTGTATCGGTCGATCGCCGCGGCGAGTCACCTAGGTCAGCGCCGGGACGATCACGTCGCAGGGGTTGCCGACCGTGGGGCGCTGAGTTGGTGGCGCCCAGACGAACGTCGTCGTGATGTATTGGTTCGTCGCCGAGTCGTAGACATCGGCCTGGATCGACGTGCCGCCCCCAGCGAACAAGATGGGGCCGTTGACGAGCTTGACGCTGAACGTGCCGCTGCTCCGGTACAACATGCTGTAGGTGCCATCGCCGTTGTCGACGCGGGATGTGTAGCCGGTGATCACGCCCGCGTTGTGGAACTTGACCGACGTGCCGCTTGCCTGGGCCGTGAACACATTTGTGCTCTCGTAGGTCAGGACGTTCCCAGCCG
>JALYKQ010000150.1 GCA_030774675.1 Gemmatimonadota bacterium
CATATGGCGACAAACTGCGGGGAACGCTCGACGCGCTTGAATCCGTCAACGCGGAGCTGGATCGGCGCACGAGGGAGATCGCTTCGACCCAGGCAGTCGCAGATGCAGCCACGGCCCGGCTGGCTCGGCTTCAAAGCATAACGGCTGCGCTTAGCAACACCGTCACACAGGATGAAGTCGCTGATTCCGTTCTGCGTGAGGCGATTGTTGCTCTCGAGTGCGACGCTGCGGCAGTCGTCGTGGCAAGTGCGGAAGAAGGGAAGCTGACGCTCCTCCGTGAATCCGGATCCCTCGATCCGCTCATGCGGTCCTTCAGGCACCTGCACCCGCCGCTATCAGTGGGTCCATACGCCGAAGCAGTAGAGAAATGCCACTCGATCTATCTGGAATCTTACGAGGAAATGCTGGCCCGGTATCCAGCTTTTCAGGATATGAGCAAGATCGCCTGGCGTGGCGCCTGGATCTTTCTCCCGCTCGAGATCGGCGGGAGCGCAGTGGGTGCTCTGGCCTTCGGATTCGCGGGTCCTCGCAAGTTTAGTCTTCTCGACAGGCAGTTCGCCGATACGGTTTCACGCTACTGCGCGCAGGCGCTGGATCGGGTCAGGCTGCGCATTGCCGCCGCGGCCGCGCTCGCCGAAGTTGGCGAGGCACGCATGATGGCGGAGCACGCCAACAACGCCAAGACGCTCTTTCTGCGCGCGATGAGTCACGAGCTTCGCACACCCCTGAACGCCATCAGCGGCTACACGGAGATCCTGGAGCTGGGAATTCGCGGAGTCGTCAATCCAGAACAGACAAAGGACCTGGGCCGCATCAAGCGCGCGGCCGCCTATCTTCTCCGTCTGATCAATGATGTTCTTACGATAGCGCGACTCGAGGGGGCGAGGCCCCTGAACGTGATCTCCATCGCGGTCAATCCCGTGCTTGCGGAAGTCGAGGGACTCTGCGCGCTCCAGGCCAAAGCGAAAGGCCTGACGCTGACCGTCACGCCATGCGAAGGCGACATTCTCGTGGCAGCCGACGCCGAGAGATTCCAGCAGATCCTGCTCAACCTGATCACCAACGCAACCAAATTCACCGCTCCTGGCGGCAGCATCGGCGTCACTTGTGAAGAGCAGGCCGGCCTCGTGCGACTCCGCGTTAAAGACACGGGTGTGGGTGTTCGGCCGCTCGACATCGACCGCGTGTTCGAGCCGTTCGTCCAGGTCGACAAACATCTCACCACTGCAACGCAACAAGGCGTCGGGCTCGGGCTCTCTATCAGCCGAGAGCTGGCTCGCGCGATGCAGGGCGATCTGACCCTCGAGAGCACCGAAGGAATCGGTTCCACCTTCACGCTGGTACTTCCGAGTGCGCCGGAGATCTCACCCGCGAGCTCGATTGCGACGCCGGTCGCAGCGATCGATGATCGCCCCTTGAAGTCGGCGCGCGCCTCTTAGGCATCAAGCCCGCGCTTACGGCGCGGGCTTTTTTGCGGTGGGCGGGAGCAGCCCGTTCAGCCGAAGGTAGATCGCCGCCTGGCTGTAATGATCCGCCCAGTCGCCGGTCGTCAGCGTCATGATCGACGCCCGAGACAGTTTCCGCCCGCCGAAGAAAGGAAGCTGCTCGGCCAGATTCGCATCTGTAAGCGGAGCCAGCGTCTGCTCGCAGAATGCGAAAGTCTCACGCAGTCGCGCGAGAAGCGCATCTCTGGTATCGGTAGCTGCGATCTTCGTGCGAGTCGGAGCTTTCACGCCACCGATGGTCCCGCACAAGTAATCATTGCCCTGAGACAGATGGATGAGGATATCGCCGACACTCATCTGTGCGGGCGTCGGCTTGAACCCGAGCTTGTCAGCCGGGAATTCCTCGGCCGCCGCGATCAGGTTCTTCGACGCGTCACGCGCGTTGTCACGAAATGCGTCCGCGACCGGGCTTGCCTGCGCGGTGAGGACGCGTGGCACCATCAGGATCGTGGCCAGGGCCGCGGCATAAATTCGGGCTTGCATTGAAAGAGCTCCGTGAGGGGACGAGTCAATACTGCGTGGCGTGCGGGTCCCTGTCCAGAATTGGCCCGACGGCGTAAGAACGCAATTCAGAACGCTGGCGCTGGATTCTCCACCGTAGACAGGTACGCCGCCGCAGAGATCACCGCCGGCTTTACCCCGGATGGATTCGCCGCCCACCACTGCTCCGCCTGTTTCTCGCCCCAGGCATCGGCGGAAATCCATCCGAGAGCCTGCTGCAACTCGGCCGCACTCTGCGGGCGCTCCCTTGGATGCTTGGCGAGGCATTTCATGATCAGCCGTTCCAACTCGGGCGACACGGGACGGTCCGTCCGCTCCGACGGAGGAATGGGCGGCGTCTGCAAATGCTTGGCAATCATCTGAAAGGTCTTCTCCGCCTCGAAAACGATCTGACCGGTGATCAGAAAGTAGGCGACGCACCCCAGGGCATAGATGTCCGCCCGTCCATCGACCGGCTCCCCGAGAGCAAGCTCGGGTGCCATGTAAGCGGGCGTGCCGAGCGCCATCTGGCCGGGAATGGTCGCGAGCGAATGTTCGGCGCTCACACTCGAGAACTCCTTTACCAGTCCGAAGTCGAGCACCTTCACGAAGTCGTGTCGAAGGCCTACCCGCCCAACGTGGATGTTCGCCGGTTTGATGTCCCTGTGCACGAGTCCGCGAGCGTGCGCTTCTTCGAGGGAATCGCACACTTGTCGCAGAATGTGGATCGCCCGGCCGGCAGATAGTGGGCCCTTCTCGCGAACGAGAGTCTCCAGGTCCATACCGTCCAGAAATTCCATGACCAGATAGAGGGTGCCGTCGCCCGTGACGCCGAAATCGTAGAGCTCGACGGTGTGCGGCGATCGGAGGTCCGCCGCCGCCTCCGCCTCGCGTCGAAAGCGCGTGACCGCGAGTTTCGCCGCCTCCTCGTCGACCGCGCCCAGCATTTCCATCCGTATCAACTTTATCGCCGCCGGGCGAGCGAGCATTCGATGCGTGGCCTTGTAGACTTCGCCCATTCCTCCGCGGCCAAGCAACTCGCCGAGCTGATAGCTACCCATTGCACGCGCCCGGGTCACTTGCTGGCCGAGCTTCGTCACTACGTGCGAGATGACGACTGCCGCGCCGACGAGTATGAAATCCGGGTAATGCATTAATAGCGCTCGCGTCCATGGCCCGAAATTCCACCCACCCCCGGCCGTGAAGATCAACATTGCGATTGGATTCATCGAGGCGGCGATGAGCCCCGCAATTAACATCTTCCTGGGCGTACTGGGCACGATCGCGGCGAACATCAGCACGACGGCACAAACCCAGGAGATCTCCGGCAGAGGAGTTCCGCTCGCGGGCACTCCCCCGAGATGGAACATCTGGGCGAGAGCGAACGCCGTAAAAACCATATACCAGAGCCCCAGATCGAGAATGAACCTCGGGTCTCTTTCCCTGTTGCGACTGTAGACGAACAGGACCAGTGACACGATAACGCTCGCGAGAGCGATCGCATCACCCATGTCAAACTGCCGCCAGCGCGGGTTGTCGGGGTAGATCGCGCGCGCAGCGAGGTGACCCGCCGTCACGCCTACGACCCAAAGCACTGCAAACAGCAGCGACATGACTCCCAGGCGAAGCGATGCTGCTTTGAGCAGGTCGTCCGGTAGATCCTGGACTCGCCGGTTAGACCGTTTCAGCGCGGCAGGTGTCGATACCGGTAGGGGCGGGCCGATCAGATGAGGATCTGACATCAAGGTTGCGGGGCTCCAGCGGTCAGCGCGAGAGTGAGGCGCTCCGCCTGGGTCGGGTTATCGGTCAGGAAAACAGCGGCGAGATTCCCCGAGCGCACGAAGGTGGGTACGATCCCAACCCCCCACGAGTTCCGGGTTCCGCGCGGCGCCGCGAACACCGTGTCGATGTTCGCCACATCGGCCGAGAGAGCTGACTCGTTCGGGTATATGAAAACCTCGAGTCTGGTTCGTCCGAGCGTATAGACGGCGGGCGTGATCCGGAAGCCGGCGCGATGGAGAGTCTCACCGTCCACCCGTCTGACCACGAACCCCGATTGGACGAGCCGTGTCTCGACGCTGCAAAGCGCCCACCGCCCGGTACGAGGGCAGGGGGACCCTTTTTGCGCCTTCTGCGGCGCGCTTCCGGAGGGGGAGGCACTGGCAACGGCTGAGTTTGCCGGCGTCGAAGCAGCCGATTCGGCGGGCTGGGACGAGGAGCCGCTGCATGCGGCGAGAATCGCTAAGGCTGTCAAATGCAGGCGCGGCGGTCGTTTCATCGAGTTCGAAAGATAGAGCGGAGCCGCAGGCACCGCGATTGCTATTTGAGCAAGTCACAGGAGGCCACATGACGACAATCCACCGCATTCAAAGGGGCGCGGCGGCAGCCCTAATGGCAGCATCGCTCGGGGCCTGCGCCGGCAACTCGCTGGGCAACATTCTCGGCAGTGTGCTGGGAGGCGGAACCGGGGCGCAATCGGGGCAGCTCGCCGGCACCGTTCGGAGCGTAGACACCCGCTCACAACAGATCGCAATCCAGCAGTCCAACGGACAGACGGTCGGGGTCAGCTATGACAACCAGACCCGGGTTGTGTACCAGAATCAGAACTATCCACCAACATCACTGGAAAACGGTGATCAGGTAACAGCTCGAGTTCAGGCCAACGGCAACTCTTACTACACGGACTACGTGCAGGTTGACCAGTCTGTGCGGGGCACGACGAACGGGACGTCCTCGAATCTGCAATCCCTGCAGGGGACCGTCAGGCAGATCGATCGCACCAACGGGGTGTTCACCGTCGACGTGAACAACAACAACACGCTGACAGTTTCGCTGCCCTACAACCTGAACAGCACCGATATCAACAGGTTCAACAATCTCCGCGCGGGTGACTTTGTGCGCTTCTACGGCACTTACCTGACCAACTCACGGGTGGAGCTCCGCCAGTTTTATTAAGCGATCGGCGGTCCTGATACCGGATGCACGACGGGGGAGAGCGATGAGCCCTCCCCCGTCGAAATTTCCGGCTCTGACTTCGAGCCGACCAGCTTAGAACATGATTCCGAACGTAAGCGGCACGAACTCCAGCGAGCCGGTGTCGGTCGAGACGCGATTGTAACGCGCTTCGACGAACGCCTTGAATACCGACAGCGGCAGGTTGATACCGGCGCCGGCGTTCCAGCCCAGGTGGTTCTGAGTATCGCTGACGCTGGTGGTACCCGTGGTGGTCGCGGTGCTCATGTAGAGACCAGCGCCGCCGATCAGGTAAGGCGAGATGCCAACGCTCGGCAGACGCCACACGACGTTACCAGTCGCGCTGATGACGTGGAGCTTGGCACCAACACCGGCCTTCTCACCAAACTGGTTGTACGCGCCATCGACGCGCAGACCAACCGGGATGAACGGCAGGTTGATACCCATTGCAACGGTACCGTTGTAACCCATGTTTGCGCCGTCTTTCAGGTCGCTCATGGGCTGTGCAGCGCCGCCAGCAATACCAAGCTGGATCGGCTTCACGAGCCCAAACTGCGCCTGTGAGGCGCGCGGGGCCGCGACGAGTGCGATCGTGGCGATCGCGAGGAACAGTGAACGCTTCAAAGCTTCTCCTTGTTCGAGAGTGCGCCCGCACTGAGTCGCGGATATCGGACTCCTAGGACGCTGATCTGATTAGGCGAGCCTTCGTACGCCGCGTTGGGCCCTTGCGGACCACAACCGAGGGCGTAGTCAGACCTCGCCGACAAGACGACGAGTCAATTGCGGCCCAGTAACGATTGTGAGGAGTCATTCAGGGCCGTCGCTGGCATCCGGAGTGAGTTTGTGATCTCAGCCCAGACCCGATCGTCAGGATGTCGCAGATCGGGCTACTGACCCGACTCTCGTTCTTTTTTTTAAAAGTGACTAGAACGAGGTGAACAACTTTCGATCGATCTTCGCCGGATCACCGATCACAGCGAACCGCGCATGCTGCATGTAACGAGTTGCGACGCGCTGCACGTCAGCCGGCGTCACTCGGCGCACCGCATCAACGAAGCGGCCCCGGTTCTGCCAGCCTCCGCCGAGGAGCTCGAAGAGCCCAAGCTGCTGCGCCTGGCCCATATTGCTCTGTTGGCTGATCCAGAACTCGGTCAGGAACGTATTGACGTTCTCGGCGAGGGTCGATTGGGGGAGTGGCTCTCGCTGCAGGCGGCGAACCTGCGAAAATATGACCTTCAGCGTCGTGTCCGGTTCGACCGCCGTCACGTATAGACTTCCGCGGTTCGCGGCGCGGTTGCTGAGACCGGCTCCAACGGCATAGGTAAGGTTCCGCTTGGTCCGAACTTCCTCGAACAGACGGTCGGACAAGATGTCGGTTGCAACCCGCAGCGCGGCGTAGTCGGGATCACTCGGTGGCGGTGCCGCGAAATAGCCGGTGATGTAATTCGTAGGCAGCTCGCGCTTCACGACCATTACATCGGGCGTGACTGCGGAGAGCGTGCGCGCGGGCACTGCGCTCCCTCCGCTCGCCGGGAGCCCTCCGAAAGTCGACTCGATTTTTTGGGTCAGGTCCGAGCGCGAAACGTTGCCGACCACTACCAGTAGGAGATTCTCCTTCGTGAAGCGCCGGCGGTGCCAGCTCTCGAGGGCGTCTCTGGTTATGGCGGAGACCGATGCAGGTGTGCCTCCCGGCAGCACAGCGTAAGTGTGGCCCGCGTACAGACTGCTGTCCGCCAGGTAAGTGAGATAGCTGTCGGGATCATCCGGGATTCGCTTCAGGCCGTCCACAAGCTGGGCGCGTACGAGCTCGACTTCGCTCGCTGGGAAGGAAGGCTTGAGCGCTGCCTCCGTAAAGAGATCCCATGCCTCGTTCCAGTGCTGTCGTACGCCTTGAAGAGCCATCGACGAATAGTCGTAGCCCGCGTCGGAAGAAATGCTCGTGCCAGTCTCGGTCAGCCGCTCGTTGAGCGCATCCTTGGTGTACTTGGCGGTTCCGTGAGTCGCGGTCTCGAGCATGAAATGCTCGATGCCCGCATTGGAGGGTGTGAGATTGCTGCTTCCGCCCCTGATGTACAGGGTCACTGCCACGATATCATTGGCGGTTACCGGCTTGAGGATCACGGGGATGCCCGCTACGGAGAACTTGCTCGCCCCGCCGGCCTGCTGCGCAGACAACAACCTCGTCGCACAGCAGAGACTGGCGGCAACCATTGTTACAAAGCGCTTCATTGCGTGCCCCCCGCGGCGAGAACCTGTTTGGGTGTAAGGGTGAGCTTGACGCGATCGGCGGGGCTGATGAGCACGCCGGTCACGAACGGCTTTCCAATGATATACGTTCGCGCGTAGCGGGCGATGTCCTGCTTCGTTACGCGCTGCATGTTGGGGACGTAATTGCGGTAGTAGTCGAGTCCAGCGACCGCCCACCAGAATCCGATAGTGTGGGCCCAGCCGGTTGACTGCTCCCGTTCGTACAGCGCGTTGATTCCCAGCTGCCGCTGCGCAGCCGCCAGCTCCCTCGATGTGATATACGCGGTATCAGTGAGCTTACCCAGCTCTTCGAGTATCACCCGCCGCGCCTCGAGAATCTTGTCGGGGGCGAGCTGAGAGAACACGGTAATCGGTCCAATGTGGCTCAAGGTGTAGTAGTTGATCCCGCTGTTGAACGTGAGTCCGCTATCGACCAGGCGCTTGTAGAACCGACTGGTCGGGTTGCCGAGAACTGTGCTGAGAACGTCCGCGGCGTAGGTGGCGGCGGGATCAGTGGTCACGCTCGGCCCCTGCCATACCATCGATAGCGCGGCGCCATTGACTGGCTTCTCCACGATCACCGCGCTGCTTTGAGTCATCGGGGGCGGGTTGCCAACCGGAGTGGCGAACGGGTCGCTTCCACGCGCCCAGTCTCCGAATACCTGCTCGGCGAGAGCGAAGCCACGCGAAGGCGTTATGTCGCCCGAAAGGATCAGCGCTGAGTTGTTAGGAACGTAGTATCGGTCCTTGATGGTATTCATTTTCTGCTGCGTCGCCGTGATGATGATCTGGCGGTTCCCGATGACGTTCTTTCGCGAGTAATAGCCGGGGGACCAGAGGATCGTGTCCACGCCGCGGGCGAGGTGGAAGAAGGGGTTCGCTTCATTCCGGTCGAATTCCCCGAGCACGACCGGACGCTCCCGTGCCAGTTCGTCCTGATTGAACAGCGGGAACCGGATGGCGTCCTCCATGAACTGCATCGCCGGGATGAGACTGTCCACGCCCACTGTAACGTAGTAGTTCACTCGCTCCTCGCTGGTCGTGCCGTTCCAGTTGGCGCCAAGTTGGCGGATCCGCTCCAGATACTTTTCCTGGGAGGGTATCGTCTTGTTCGCCTTGAAGAACATGTGCTCATAGAGGTGCGAGAGCCCATTGTAATCGGGAGATTCGGTAAAGCCCCCATTCTTCACGTCGAGCTCGACTGTGACGATGGGCACCGCGTGATTCTCGATCACGATCACGTCGAGGCCGTTGGGGAGCTTACGGCTGTGGATGGGGAGGTCCGACTGCGCCTGAATGGATGCGGCGCAGAAGACGGACGCGGTAAGGATCAAACGGAATCGCATGCGTTCTCCCGGTGGATCATCAGAGTGAGGCTCAGCCTCGGTGCTTTACATACTGATGGGTCTCACGGGTCGCAAGGGCCGTGTCGGATCGTATGTTGCGAGCTTTTGTTGGGGCCGGCCTTCGGGAGGTTACGGCGCCGTGATCGTCAGGATGATCGGCTCGGCGTCGGCGCCGCCGGCGACGGTGGACTTGCTTGCCGAAGAGCCCGTGCGAAAAAACACCGTCGCGGCCTTCGCTTCGTAACCCGTCGTGCCCGAAGCAACGGCGACACCCGCGGCGGTCATCTTCGTGAAATCGGACGTCTCATTGGTCGACCACTGAAGGCGCGACTTCAGCGCAGAGGAAGAAGACCCTGAACCGATTGCAAGAACCCACGCCTGGCTGGCGTTGATGCTTAGCGACAGGCCTCCTGGGTTCACATGGCGGGAGGAAACGTTGGCGGGGACCGGCGCCGCGGACATGGCGAGACTGGCGACCTGGACCTTCACTCGCGGCGGAACGGTCACAGAAACGGTGTGAGTCAGGCTGACCGATGCGCCTTGCTGGGCGCCGGCGGGCAGCGAATAGGCAATGCTACCCAGCACCAGCCCAACAAGCATTCCGCGAACTCCAGCCACCTGAGAATCTCTGGTCTCGGGAGCACCAGGTCACCGGTAAGGTGATCGGTGGAGGCACAATCTGGACCTCTCTCGATGACGGCCTTGTGAGGTGAGTATGACAGTTTCGTCATACTCGTTGCTGTCGGCTAAGCGGCATACCAGAAGGTTTTACCGTCGTAAGGGCGAAGCCTATGCCCCTCCTGGTTTCTATTGCAGCTGATGCACCCGCGGTCTTCAGCTTGTTGCGGAGGCGCGCCATATGGGCGTCGACGACATTCGAGCTGGGATCGAAGTGCATGTCCCATACTTTTTCGTGAAGCTCGCTTCGGGTGACCGACTGACCGGCGTGGAGCATCAGGTGCTCCAGAAGCTTCAGCTCCATTGAGGTCAGGGGCACCTCAAACGAGTCGCACATGATGCGCCGACTGAGGCGATTCAAGGTCAGGTTCCCTATGCTCACTTGTTCCGCAACGCGCGAGCCTCCGGAGGCGCCTCTGCGTATGAGCGTTCGGACGCGCGCCCGCAGTTCCTCGTTGGAGACTGGCTTCACCACATAGTCGTCGGCACCGGCATCCAGCCCCCGCACGATCGATTCGGTGTCGCTGCGCCCCGAGTAAAGCAGTACCGGCGTGCGCCGGCCGTTGCGGCGGAGCTCCTGGAGGATCTCGAAGCCGTGACGGTCCCCCAGCTGCAGATCGAGAACGA
>JALYKQ010000151.1 GCA_030774675.1 Gemmatimonadota bacterium
ACCTCCACCGGTGCGGGCTCCTCGGTCGTAGCGGTGCGACTCAACTGTCCACCGGAAATCACCCTGCATCACATAAGAGGCGGCTGACGACGAGCTAATAGGGCTCATCGCGCAGATGAATTTTATAGATGTAATCGCCGGAGCAATAATCCCTCAGTGAAGCGGCCGGATTGGTCTGGTTGCGCCGGAGTAAAACTCCGTCAGTGGATAGCCTTTTGTCGGATGGGCGAAAGGCGGAGGGATGAAGGGCGTGGAGCTATATGGACGGGTGCGCCATGCGGTGCAGATTGAAGGGCTGAGCCGCCGCGAGGCGGGTCGGCGCTTTGGCATCGACCCGCGGACGGTTGGGAAGATGATGGTGTTTTCGGTGCCGCCCGGGTATCGGCGCAGGGAGCCGCCGGCGAAGCCGAAGCTTGATCCCTTTATTCCAGTGATCGACGGCATTCTCGGGGACGACAAGTCGCGTCCGGCGAAGCAGCAGCATACGGCGAAGCGGATCTTCGAACGGCTTCGGGACGAACACGGCTTCGCCGGCGGCATCACGATTGTGAAGGATTACGTGGCCGGCTGGCGTCAGCGGGCTCGGGAGATGTTCGTGCCTCTGGTGCATCCGCCGGGGCATGCTCAGGCAGACTTTGGTGAAGCCATCGGCATCATCGGTGGGGTCGAGCTCAAGATCCATTTCTTCGCCATGGACCTGCCGCACTCGGACGGCTGCTTCGTGGTTGGCTATCCGGCAGAGACGACGGAAGCCTTCTGCGACGGCCACGTTCGGGCGTTTGCATTCTTCGGCGGGGTTCCACAGTCGATCCTGTATGACAACACCAGGATCGCGGTGGCGCGCATTCTCGGTGACGGCAGGCGGCAACGGACGCGGGTGTTCGCCGAGTTGCAATCGCACTACCTGTTCGAGGACCGGTTCGGCCGGCCTGGCAAAGGCAACGACAAGGGCAAAGTCGAAGGGCTGGTCGGCTGGATCCGGCGGAACTTCCTGGTACCGATCCCGGTGTTCGAGAGCTTCGAGGCGTTGAACGCCTATCTGCTGGAATGCTGCCGCCGTCGAATGGCTGACTGTTTGCGCGGCCATGACGGGACGATCGGCGAGCGGCTGGAGCGCGACCTTGCCGCGTTGCAAACGCCGCTGCCTGCGCCTTATGACGCCTGCGAGAAGGTCGCGACGACTGTCTCCTCGCTGTCGCTGGTGCGCTACCGGCTCAACGACTACTCGGTGCCGACGACCTACGGTCACAGCGACGTGCTTGTGCGCGGTTACGTCCATGATGTGGTGATCTCCTGCGGCGCGGAGGTGATCGCCCGGCATGTCCGGTCCTACGAGCGTGAGGACTTCGTCTTCGAGCCGCTGCACTATCTGGCGCTGCTCGAGCAGAAGACCGGGGCCCTCGACCAGGCGGCGCCGCTGGTCGGCTGGGATCTTCCCGAAGAGTTCGCCACGCTCCGCCGGCTCCTCGAAGCACGCATGGGCAAGCGCGGCAAAAGGGAGTTCGTGCAGGTCCTGCGACTTTTGGAGACCTTCCGCCGCGACGACGTGGTGGCCGGGATCAGGGAAGCGATGGCCCGCGGCGCGATCGGCTTCGACGCGGTCAAGCACCTGGTGCTGTGCCGGATCGAGCGGCGGCCGCCGCGGCTCGACCTGACGGTCTATCCTTATCTGCCGCGGGCGACCGTGGCGACGACCTCGGCCAGGACCTACATGGACCTGCTCACCGGGGTGGCGTCATGAGCGACACGCCCCAGCTTCTGCTCGCTCATCACCTCAAGGCGCTCAAGCTGCCGACCTTCCTGCGCGAGTACGACAAGCTCGCCCGGCAGTGCGCCGCCGAGGGCGTCGACAATGTCCGTTACTTGCTGCGGCTCGCCGAACTGGAGCTGATCGAGCGCGAGCGGCGGATGGTCGAACGGCGGATCAAGGAAGCCAAGTTCCCGGCGGTCAAAAGCCTCGACAGCTTCGACTTCCTGGCCTTGCCGTCACTCAACAAGGTCCTGGTGCTGGAGCTTGCCCGCTCGGAGTATGTCGCCCGCCGCGAGAACATCATCGCGGTTGGCAACAGCGGCACCGGCAAGACGCACATTGCCCTCGGATTGGGACTGGCCGCCTGCCAGAAGGGCCTCTCGGTCGGCTTCACCACCGCTGCCGCCCTGGTCCACGA
>JALYKQ010000152.1 GCA_030774675.1 Gemmatimonadota bacterium
GGCTGAGCCGTTTCGACGTATGTCTGGATCACAGCTTCCAGAACACGCCGCTCGCGCTCGTTCAGACCAGGGATAGACATGTGGTTAAATATAGCAATGACTAGAGGTTGCACTTATAGTCGGGTTCGCTCTTCGCTCCCTTCGAGCTACCAGATCGGCCGCCAGGCTGTCGAGCCGGAGCCAACCCGTCGGAGTCAGCCGGAGGCGGCGGTTCTGTAGCTCAGCCCACCCTGCATCTACCCAGGGCGAAACCGAGCCGAGGTCGGAGTGATCGACTTCGAGGCCGTTCAGGGTACGCAGGCCCAGATACACTTCCTCAGACTCGCGGTTCTCCGGTGTCAGAGTCTCTACTCCTGCGGTAACGGATTTGTCCGCCGCCAAACATCGAACCCACTCGGAGTAGGCCGAAAGATTCCAGCTTCGACTCGCGCCATCGAGGGAATGCGCGGAAGGTCCGATACCGGCGTAGGGCGCGCCGGTCCAGTACGCCGAGTTGTGGCGCGAGGCCTTGCCGGGAAGTGAGAAGTTTGAGACCTCGTAGTGCTCGAACCCTCCATGGGCCATCGCCTCATGGGCGAGGAGGAATTCTTCCTCGTATTGACCTTCGGTTCCCTCTACTGTTTCGCCCCGGTCGGCCCATCGCGCGATCGGGGTATGCGCCTCGACCGTGAGTCCATAGAGCGAGACGTGATCGGGCTGGAGGTCCACGGCCAGCGAGAGGTCCCGCTCCCACGAGCGCTTCAGCGTGGCGGGCAGGGCGAAGATCAGATCCAGCGAGAGGTTCGAGATTCCGCCACGCCGGAGCACCTTCACCGCGTCGGCGATCTGACCGGCGTTGTGGGTGCGGTGCATCCACTCGAGGACCGAGTCGTCGAAGCTTTGGGAGCCGAGCGACACCCTGTTGACGCCCGCCGCGACCCACTGCGCTACGGCTGCGTCGTTTACGTCGTCCGGATTCGCCTCGATGGTCACCTCGGTATCGGTCGCTATGGCCGCGTGGTTTTTCACAGCCGAGAGAACGTTTGAGACTCCAGGTCCACCAAGGCGCGAGGGGGTTCCGCCGCCTAGGTACACGGTGTCGAGCACCGCACCCTCGACCACGCCGCGCGCTAATTCTTTGCGCAGCGCGAAGGTGTACTCCTCCACTGGCGTAGTGGACCGTACGGCGATCGAAAAATCGCAGTACGAGCAGCGGCGGGCGCAGAATGGGACGTGAATGTAGAGATGACGCGGGGGCACGGATGAATATAGGCCTGGTTACTCTCCCGCCTACATTCCTGGTAAATCGCCGCGCACACGGGGCGAGCATCGTCATTGTCCCACACCCTGCCTTGCTCTATATTTGAGGTGCGTTCGCAGCGCAGGCATGACGCAACTGCCACGAGAGACCGGGATAAGCCCCGGTCTCTTTTTTTTGGCTCGTCTCGCCAGAGGCTGCTCCCGCCCTCGCGAGCCCTACCGGCGGCGAATCTCTCCGGCGAGCGAACACTCGACCAGCCCGAGGATCTCGAGGGATGTGACAGCGGCGAGACACTCCGCCATTGAGAGGCCCGTCGCGCGCGGGAGCGAATCCATCTCCGCGTGTCCGCCTACGAGGCCGTCCCAGACCTTTTGCTCTGTTTCGGGCAGAACCGGTATCGCTTCCCTCGCGTCCTTCGGCAGCGAAACGCCTAGCAAGGCAAGCGCGTCGTCAACAGCGGCGATAAGCACGGCTCCGTCCCGCAATAGCTGATTGGACCCCCGACTCTGGTCAGAGTCGATCGGGCCGGGAACAGCGGCCACGGTTCGTCCCAGTTCGAGGGCTTGGGACGCCGTATTGAGCGCGCCACTCCGGAATCCCGCTTCGATCACGATCGTGACCGGGGCCAGCGCGGCGATGATTCTGTTTCGCTTTGGGAATGCACCCTTGTGCGCCTTCATCCCCGGCGGGTTCTCAGACACCACCAGCCCACGCTCGGCGATCGCCCGATGAAGCTGCCGATGGCCGACGGGATAGGGCACGTCGATCCCGGTCCCGAGGACGGCGACCGTGTTGCCGCCCTCCTCCAAGGCAGTTCGATGGGCGGCCCCATCGATGCCCCGAGCCATTCCGCTGATGACCGTGACTCCTGCTCGCACGAGCGTCCGCGTAAGGCTGCGCGTGATTCGCTCCCCATAAGCCGTCGAGTCCCGGGTTCCCACGATCGCAACACGCGGCCCAGCGAGAGCGGTGGCGTGGCCCATCGCGTACAGCTCAGAGGGCGGCTGGTTGAGATCGACTAGCTCCATCGGATACTGGACCGAGCCTCGCTGCCAGCATTCGATCTCGACTTTGTTGTTGCTGGGCGGCTCTCGAAGTGTCAGCAAATCAACCGCGCCCCTGTCGTTCAAGCCCCCACTGATAACCACTGAGCAACTGTCAACTCAAAACTGTCCACTCACAACTTGGATCCCCCATCAATGCCCCCGATGCCTACTTCATCTGGCGGCATTCAAGCTCAGGGAAGGCTTACCGTTACATCCTGTGGTCTGATGCTTTGCTTTAAACGAAGGAGCTCGGTCCACCAGGCCGCAATGAGCGCGTCCAGCCCTTCCCGCGCCGGAGCACTGACCGCAAAAAGTCCAAACGCTCCTGGGGCTTCGATCGGTGGGGCGTACTCCTCCCCGAGGAGATCCATCTTTGTGAACACGACGCAATGTGGCTTCGTTGCGAGCTCGGGCGAATACTCGGAGATTTCGCGCCGGAGCTGGTCGTATTCCGCCTGCCAGTCCATCGCGTCGATCGGGATCAGAAAGGCGAGGATGCGCGTGCGCTCGATGTGTCGCAGGAACTGGAGTCCGAGTCCCTTCCCCTCGTGGGCTCCTTCGATGATCCCGGGGATGTCGGCGACCACGAAGGTGCGGTGGTCGGAGAGCTGCACGACGCCGAGGTTTGGCTGGAGGGTGGTGAACGGATAGTCGGCGATCTTGGGCCGCGCGGCCGAAATGACCGAGAGGAGGGTCGATTTCCCGGCGTTGGGCTGGCCGACCAACCCGATGTCCGCAATGAGCTTGAGCTCCAGCTCCAGGTTCCGGACCATCCCTTCCTCACCCGGTTGCCACTCGCGCGGAGACTGGTGGGTAGGCGTGGCGAAGAACGCATTTCCCTTTCCTCCCCGTCCGCCTGGCGCGACCACGAACTCCTGGCCGTCCTCCAGGATTTCCGCCACGATCTCTCCCGACACGGTGTCGCGCAGGACCGTGCCTGGCGGAACGGGCATCACGATGTCCTCCCCCGAGCGGCCGCTCTTGTTGGCGCCCATGCCGTGCTCGCCGCGCCCCGCCACCCAGTTGTCGCGGTAGGTGTAGTCGAGGAGAGTGGCAAGGTTGGAGTCGCCGCGCACGATCACGCTGCCGCCCCGGCCGCCGTCGCCGCCATCGGGGCCACCCATCGGGGTTCGCCACTCTCTTCTGAAGGACGTGCAACCCGATCCGCCGGTGCCGCCCTCGACTCGGATTACGGCGCGGTCAATGAACATTCGCGACCGCTATCGAAAAAATGCAACTGAACAAGAGGTCAGGGGCCAGAGATTCGCAGCTGCCAAGAGGCAGGTACAAACGTCGGGACGTCATGAAAGGCGTGATGTCAAAGCAGTTGGCTGTGGGCCGACGAGCGCCGGTGACAACCGGATGGAGTAAACCTGTCTCCTGACGGCTGCACTTCTGGCCCCTGCCACCTTGTTCAGTTGCCTTTCGGTTTCAGTCACTCCCCTGCCACCTTCTGCAACAATTGCCTGTACTTCGTGAGATCATCCCTCGCGATCAAATCAGTAAGCGCGTCCAGGACCAACCCCACCTCGCCCACCGAGGCGCCAGTATTCAAAGCCCCGTGCAAGTGCGAGTGAAGCTGCCGCTGCTGCCCCGACACTGCGCACGCCGCGACGATGCACAGCTCCCGGGTGCGAAGGTCAACCCCCGGTCGCGACAGGATTTTCCCGTACCCATCGACGATCATCCACTCGTCCAGCGCGGGATGCAGCTCACGGATGTTCTGGCGCAACCGCTCGTACGAATCGCCGTACACGACGGTGCACGTCCGCTCCCCCAGCTCCCGCCACATGTCCAGGTTCGCGATCAAAGCCTCCGGATCGATTTCGGGCGCCGGGAGCTCCGACGCGACGCGCCAGGCGCGGGCGGCGTTCAATGCGCGCGGAAATCCAGCGAACAGGTAAGACTGGAGAATGATTTCCTCGACGGCAATCGGGTCCACCGAGCCCAGCGCGGCGGACATCACCGCTCGCACCTGGCCCTCGGGCGAGCCGGCAATCGCTCCGGCAATCCTTACCAGGTGTCGGAAACTGGCCTCGAGTGGAGCAACGCTAATCCGGGCTTCAGCTCCGGATGTCATCAGGTGTCGGCGCGCATCATCACTTCGCCCACGCATTCGCCGCGGGTGTTCTTCACCGGCTTGTGCATCCATTCGGCGAGCTTGGGAGGGAGCGGATCGGGCAGCGCTTCGAGCTCCTGCAGCAAACGCAAAAGCGCAGGGACCTGCGCCCGCTGCGCTCCATCTTCGACCTTGATCGCTATTCCGATTCCACGATCGGTGAGGAAAGCACAGTGTACTCCTTCAGCCCCGACCTTCGAGACCACCCGTCCCCCGCTCTCGAAAATGATCGCTGAGTCTATTCGGTCGGTACCACCGACCAGGAAGGGGTGCTTGCTCATCGCCGTCAGCACTCGGCCCGGATGCTCTTCTCCGCGAGCGGCCGCGACGGCAAAACGAGAGTATGCGCACGCCATCCTCTCCAGGGTCATGCCGAATACGACGACTCCGCAACCGTCGACAGCCTGGACGATCTTGCCGCACGGTATACCGGTCCACAGCGCAATCTCGTGGAGAATTCCCCGCTGGACGTTGTGCTCACGTTGCTCGTACCCCTGAGTGGGCCAACGCTTCTGGTGCGCCAGCGCCAGCATTGCCGTGTGCTTCCCCGAGCAGTTGTTGTGAACGCGAGTCGGTCGGTCGCCCGATTCTCTCACGACTTTCGCCCCGCGCTGCGACGATGGCTCGTGGGGACCGCAGGCAAGGTCTCCTTCCTCGAGGCCGATGTCGCGGAGCATTCCTTCCACCAGCGCCACGTGCTCCGGCTCGCCCCCGTGCGACGCACATGACACGGCGAGCTGTTCCTCGCCCCAACCGAGCCCATCGAACGCGCCGGAGCTGAGAAAAGGAAGAACCTGAAATGGCTTGGCGCAGGAGCGCCAGTAGGTGAATGACTGAGCGTCGCGAGCGGCGCCGAGGAGCTGATCACCGTCTCCGACTACCGCGGCATGTACTCGATGCTCCGATTCGACCCCGTCACCACGGGTGACTGCCACGTCCAGCTCGTACGTCTTGATCACGCTGAATGATACTCAATTCGCGTTTTAAAATACCTTGATCATTCCCTTGGTGTAACGCTGGGGATCTCGCCGGACATCGGTCAGCACGTTATTGAGCTCGGTTACAGTTTTCAGGAGCTGGTCATAGAGCTGTTGGTCGGTGAACAGCTTGTGCATGGTGCCGTTGCCGCTCGACATCGCGCTCACGAGCGAGTCGGCCCTGGAGACGACGCCCACGAGATGAACGTAAAGCGTGTCGTCGCGGAGCAGCTTTCCAACTACCCCGTTGCCTGAGCTTATCTGGGCGATGACAGTGTCGGCCGAAGCGATGGTGCGATTCAAGCTGTTATAGAGAGAAGGATCGTCTAGCAGCCTGGCAACGGTGCCGCGTGGATTCTCCAGCCGCGCCAACAGCGAGCTGGTACGGAAGAGAGTCGTGTTCAGATTATCGTAGAGCATTCGGTTCGTCACCAGCTGGCCGAGCGTCCCTTCCCCGCGCGTAATGCCGTTCGTTACAGTCTTTAAATCGCGCGTGAGGCCAACGACTTCGTTGATCGCGGCTGAGGCCTGCAACACCACGCCCTCGTAGTCGACCGACGGTGAGATGAGAATGGTGTCGCCCTCACGGAGCACCGGGTAGCGCGGAGTTCCCGGCGAGACGTCGAAGATCTTGTCGCCGAGGAGGCCCATCGCCTTGATCTTCGCCCGGGAATCCTTGCGAACCTGGTCGGTCAGTTTTCGGTCGACTTCGACGAGCAGCCTCAGGTTGCGGGTGGTGTCCGCGTCGGGCGGCAGGAACTCGATGTTCTTGATGCTGCCCGCCAGTTGTCCTGCGACGCTAACCGGGCCACCCACCCGAAGTCCGCTCCCGCTCGAGACGAAGGCGACCAGAGTGTACCTCTTGCCAAACAAGTTGCCCGCCTGGCCTAGCTTGATGATGGCGACGACGAGAATGAGGAGCGCCACGAGTATCAGCACTCCCACCTTCAGCTGGTCCCAGGTAATGAACGACGATCGCTTCATCGGCTAGAAATTACGGCCAAAGGTCAAAATCCGCCCAGGAATTCACGTAGGTAGTCGTCGTCGCTGCCGGTCATCTCCTCGGGCGTCCCGAAGAATCCAACCCGTTTGTTCGCCAGGAGAGCGATCTTGCTCGCCATTCTGAAGGCAGATCGGATGTCGTGGGAGACGACGATGCTGGTGACGCCAAGCTCGCGCTGCAGCTTGAGGATAAGGTAAGTAATAGTCGCCGTGGTGAGCGGGTCGAGGCCGGAAGTGGGCTCGTCGTAGAGCATAATCTCCGGATTGTTGGCGAGGCCGCGGGCTATACCCACCCTTTTCTTCATGCCGCCCGAGAGCTCCGACGGCATCTGGTCCATCACCCTCTCGGGATCGAGGTCGACGAACTGGAGCTTCTCACGCACCCGCGCCTCGATCTCGTCCTCGTTGAGACTAGTGTGCTCGCGCAGCGGATAGGCGACGTTCTCGTAGACCGTCATCGAGTCGAACAGCGCCGCGCCCTGAAACACCATTCCCATCTTCTGCCGCACCTTGAGCGCATCGTCGAATGTAAGGTGGGTGATGTCCTCCCCGTCGATCGAGACGCGCCCCTGGTCGGGGATGAGAAGTCGGAGCAGCAGCTTGAGAATCGTCGATTTTCCCGTACCCGACTCCCCGACGACGACGACGGTCTCGCCCTCTTTCGCGGCGAACGAAACGTCCTGGAGGATTGGCTCCTCGAAGGCCAGAGAGACGTTTTCGATTGAGATGACCGTCCGCTGTGGCTTGCGACCCGGCCCTGGTCCGGCCTCGGCCTGCGAGTCCGCGCCTGCCTCCGCGACCTCCTCCAGCTCGGTGCGGATCGCCTGGCGCACGCGTCCTGAGTCTTGCGCGCGTCGCGGCATTGCCGAGTCGTCCTTCTCACTCGGGTGACGCCTCTCGTCCTTTATCTTGCGGCGGTCTTCTTCGTCGGTCATGGAGTAAAGATCGCGAGAAGGATCTGGGTGAGGAAATAGTCGACGACGAGAATCAGAATGCTGGCCGTCACCACGGTACGGGTGGTTGCCAGGCCTACTCCTTCGGTACCGCCGGACGTCTTGAGGCCGTGGTAGCAGGCGACCAGGGAGATGATGCCCCCGAACACGAACGGCTTCATCAGTCCCTGCACGAAATCGTTGGGGATGTAGCGCAGAGTAAAACCGCCAGACAGCAGCTGCTCAAAAACCGTCCTCCAGTACAAGGAGCTCGGCAGGCCGAGGAAAAATTTCGCGATGATGTTCCCGCCGAGGATTCCGACGAAGTCGTTGATGATGGTCAGAACAGGCAGCATGATCAGCGACGCGAGCACTCGCGGGGTGACCAGCTTCTTGATCGGATCCGTGCCAAGCGTGTTCAGTGCGTCGATCTGCTCCGTAACACGCATTGAACCGAGCTGGGCGGCGATTCCCGAGCCGACCCTGCCCGCCACCATCAGCCCCGCCAGCACCGGCCCGAGCTCACGTACCATCGAGCCCGCGATCAGCTTTCCGATCAGGGCCGTCTGCCCCAGCGCCTGAAGCTGCACCGAAGTCTGGAGTGCCAGCACCATTCCCGTGAAAAACCCGGTGAGCAGAACGATGCCGAGAGATCCAACGCCGATGACATCCATCTGCTGGAACAGGTCCGCCGTGTAGAAAGGCTTGACGAAGACAAAGCCGATCGCTTTACCGGCGAGCGTGAAGAATTCCTGCAGCGAATAGACGCCGCGCTTTGCCGTGTCGTTGAATCTTTCGAGAATCAAATGATGGATGCGATGGGAGAGGGAGAGCGTATCGCTCAACCCGTTGCTGAGGCAAGGGGTGGGACGGTTTTAATTGGATTCGGAGGGAATCGCGGCGCTGAGAGTTCGGGGTTCGGCTGAGGGGATGCAAGTTTTGAGTTGTCAGTTGGTTAGTCGATCAGTCGTCAGTGGTTATCAGTTAGCCGCGCTCCAACTGACAACCACTGACACACTGACAACTCACTACTGATCACTCTCTACTTGCATCCCCCCTAAGTGCCCCCGTAGCTAGTCGCTCCAGTTTGCCCCCCCTTTCCACGCCCCTTAGTTTCGTGTCACATGATCGAGACAATCTCCCGCGACCGATTGATCGACCTGCTCAACGCCGGCGCGGAGCAGCGCGTGGCGATCGTTGGCGACGCCATGCTCGACGTGTACCTGCGCGGGGATGTGGACCGTATCTCCCCCGAAGCCCCGGTGCCAGTCGTTCGGGTTCGACAAAAGGAGCTCGCACTCGGAGGCGCCGCCAACGTCGCGCAGAACGTCGCCGCGATTGGAGCGGAATGCACTCTCGTCTGCGCGGTCGGTGAAGACGCCGAAGGCCAGGTGGTCAAGGAGATGCTGCGCGAGATCGGCGCAGCTTCGCGCTCCATCGTGACGGTGCAGCGGCGCACCACCACCAAGACCCGCATTCTGGCGCGCTCGCAGCAGATCGTCCGCTTCGATGAGGAAGAGGATGCGGACATCAGGGGTGTCGAGGTCGAGCGGCTGCTGGCCGCCGCAATCGATGCGATCGATGCGGCGGACGCGCTGGTGTTCGAGGACTACAACAAGGGCGTGCTTACTCCGGCCCTGATAGCGCCACTCATGCAGCACGCAAAATCGCGCGAGATGCCAACGGTTGTGGATCCAAAGTACAGGAATTTCTTCGCCTACTCCGGGGCAACGATCTTCAAGCCGAATCGGCGCGAGCTGGAGCTGGCTCTGGGCGCCGCCGTCGATCTCGAGCACGTCGAGGCACTGCCCGAAGCACTGCGCCGGCTTGGCGTCGAGCACCTGCTACTCACGCTCGGCGAGGCAGGAATGGCGCTGATTGCGGCCGATGGCGAGGTGGGCCGAGTACCGACGACGGCGCACGAGGTTTACGATGTAGTGGGGGCCGGTGACACGGTGACGGCGTATCTCGCTACGATGCTTGCCGGGGGCGCCACCCCGGCCG
>JALYKQ010000153.1 GCA_030774675.1 Gemmatimonadota bacterium
ATCGATGAGGTGCTCGATCTAAGAAAGATGACGGAGATCGGGGTGCCTGGTGGGAAGCACGGGGGAGTCTCCGCTGGGTGAGGACCGATGGAACGGAACTACAACTGAAGACTACCTGCCAAGGGCGGTCGGCGGGTCGGCTAACGGCTGCGGGCTAGTTCTAAACGCATCTACCGCTGGCCCGTAGCCACCAGCCGGCACGCTGACAGCACCCGGCAGGTAGTCTTCAGTTGTAGTTCTCCGTTCGGTCACCCTTGTCCCAGCCACCCCGAATCCCTATCCTGAATACATGCGGATAACGACGTGGGCCGAGTACGGCGTCATATGCGCCCTCAATCTGGCCAAGCGCAGCGACTTGGGTCCGGTCAACGGTCGCGAGATCGCCAGGCAGGAGCGTCTTCCGGCCGATTATGTCGAGCAGATTCTTCTTAGGCTTAGGCGAGCGGGGGTGATTGCCAGCACCCGGGGAGCGCGCGGCGGGTACGTCCTGGCGAAGGCACCGGCGGACATATCTATCCGGGATGTGATCCACGCCTCGGAGCTCGAGACCTTCGACCTCCATTGCGTCAGTCATCCGGTCGAGGAAGAGCGTTGCTCAGCCTCGCACAACTGCAGCATCCGGCCGGTGTGGGTGATGCTGCAGCGGCGGATCGATGACGTGCTTCAGGGCGTGAGCCTCGCGGATCTCTTGCACGACGAGCCGACGGTCCGTGAGCGAGTCGGACTGCCGAGCGTCGAGCGAAGTAGTCAGGAGAAGGCTGAGCTTCCGATTCTCGAGACGGTCTAAATCGAGCGGAGAGATGGAGAAACGGCGCGCCTGTCCAAGCAGACGCGCCGTTCGTTTTCAGTGCCGAAGGGGGGACTCGAACCCCCACGAGCTTGCGCCCACTGGCTCCTGAAGCCAGCGCGTCTACCAGTTCCACCACTTCGGCTCCTACACGTCGAAGATAGAAACTGGGAATAGCGAAGTCAAACGCGAGCGCACTTTCTCAACATTGTTGTTGCGTCTAACTTGTGCACGAAGTCAAATGGCAGAGACCGTCGAGAAAGATGCGAAGCAGTCGATCGCGCGGAACAAACGCGCCAGACACGACTACCACATCATCGACACCTGGGAAGCGGGAGTCGTTCTGACCGGCAGCGAAGTCAAATCGCTCCGGGACGGAAAGGCCAACATCGCTGATTCCTACGCGATCGTTAAGGATGGTGAGGTTTTTCTGCTCAACCTGCATATATCGCCGTATGAGAAGGCGAGCTACTTCAATCACGAGCCGACGAGAACCCGGAAGCTCCTGCTGCATCGGAAGGAGATCCGGAAGATGATCGGTGCGGTCGAGCGTCAGGGGCTGACGCTGATTCCTCTCGAGCTGTACTTCCGGCGTGGCAAGGCGAAGGTGGCGCTCGCCCTAGGCAAGGGCAAGAAGCTCTACGACAAGCGCGCGGACGAAAAGCGCCGCGACGACGAGCGCGACATGCAGCGGGCGGTTCGCACTCGATGATTGGGCTGCTTCTGGCGCTCCAGATCGCCGCTTCCACAGCTGCGGGTCCCATCCCGACGTTCATATTCGTGCGGGATGGCGGCGTCGTCACGTCGGTGCCGGTAACAATCAATCGTGGAGAAGCAAGCGTTCGCGCCGACGCACTGATGAGGGCGATGCATGGCATGGTGATAACGGGCACCAACCTGCACTACACTCTCGCGCTCCCGCGCGCGCGGCTCGACCTCATCGATGGAATCCCGTTTGCCAAGCGCGACAGTCTGACGATCCCGCTCAACCGCGCTCCCCAGGTGCGTGGTGGCCAGCTCTACCTGCCGTTTCAGTTCGTTAGCGAAGTGATTCCCCGCTATGGAGGAGGCTACTCCTACGACGTGGTACAGGCGGAACTGCGGACTTCAATGCCCGCGTTAATGGCTCGCTCGCCAACCGCACGAACAGCGAGTACGACACCTCGCGCGAGCGTCATAACGCAGCCACCGTCAGCGGCCAAGCCGTCGACTCGTACGATGGTGGTTATCGATGCGGGGCATGGTGGTCCCGACAACGGAATGACCGGCCCGATTGGAACGCC
>JALYKQ010000154.1 GCA_030774675.1 Gemmatimonadota bacterium
GACCCGCGTCCACCTGCTCGACACTCCGGGCTACCCGGACTTCGCCGGCCACGCGCTTCCCGCGCTGGCGGCGGTGGAGACCGCGGCGATCGTGATCAACGCCCAGAACGGCATCGAGATGATGACCGGCCGCTTCATGCAGTACGCGCAGAAGCGCGGGCTGGACCGCCTGATCGTCGTCAACAAGATCGACGCCGCCAATGTCGATTGCGAGGATCTCCTCGCTCGCTTGCAGCAGGCGTTCGGCAAGGAATGCCTCCCGCTCAATCTTCCCGCGGGCAATCGCACCAGGGTCTCCGACTGTTTCTTCGCACCCTCCGGCGAGGCCGATTTCTCGTCGGTGGAAGAAGCGCACCGCAAGCTCGTCGAGCAGGTGGTGGAGGTCGACGAGAACCTCACGGAGAAGTACCTCGAAAAGGGCGAAGTTACGCCCGAAGAACTACACGAGCCCCTCGAGCGAGCACTGCGCGAGGGGCATTTGATTCCCGTCGTCTTCACTTCCGCCAAGACCGGCGCCGGCATCGCCGAGCTGCTCGAAGTCATCGTCAAGCTGCTGGCGAATCCGACCGAGGGGAATCCGCCGGTCTACGTCAGCACGCCGACGGGGAGCGACGGCGACATCAAGGATCTGACGGCTATTCCCGATCCCGACAAGCACGCCCTCGCCCACGTCTTCAAGATCGAGACCGACCCCTACATCGGTCGCGTCGCCGTATTCCGCGTGCACCAGGGACGCCTGACCCCGAACATGCAGCTTTACGTGGGCGACGGCCGCAAGCCGATCAAGCCCGCGCACCTCTACATGCTGCGCGGAAAAACGCAGACGGAAGTGCAGGAGGCCATCCCCGGCGACATCTGCGCGATCGCCAGGATCGAGGAGATCCAGTTCGACCACATCCTGCACGACTCGCCCGAGGACGCCCACCTGCACGCGCGCCCGCTCGAGCTGCCGACTTCCGTCTTCGGTCTCGCCGTGATGCCGAAGAAGCGCCAGGACGAGCAGAAGGTGTCCGACGTAATGCACAAGATTGCGGCCGAGGATCCCTGCTTCCGCATCGAGCACGACTCGCAGACGAACGAGACCGTGATGCGGGGGCTGGGCGAGATGCACCTCAAGGCGGTCCTCGACAAGATGGCCTCGCAGTACAAGATCGATCTCGACACCCACCCGCCGTCGGTCCCGTTCCGCGAGACCATCGCCTCCAAGGCCGACGGTCACAGCCGCCACAAGAAGCAGACGGGCGGAGCCGGCCAGTTCGGTGAAGTCTTCCTGAGGATAGAGCCGCTGCCACGCGGCAAGGGTTTCGAGTTCGTCAACGCCGTGAAGGGCGGCACGATCCCTCACCAGTTCATCCCGTCGGTCGAGAAAGGCGTGCGCCACGTTCTCGACACCGGCTTCGTCGCCGGCTTCCCGCTGCAGGACGTGCGCGTGACCGTCTACGACGGCAAGACCCATCCGGTGGATTCGAAGGACGTCGCATTCATGTCCGCCGGCCGCAAGGCATTCCTCGACGCGCTGGCCAAGGCGCGGCCGATCGTCCTCGAGCCGATCGTCAACGTCGAGATCGTCACGCCCGAAGAGAAGATGGGCGACATCGCGGGCGAGCTCTCCGCCCACCGCGGCCAGATCAGGGGGTCCGACTCGTCGCGGCCGGGCATCCTGCAGATAAGTGCACAGGCTCCGCTCTCAGAGCTCGAGAATTTTCCCGCGCGCCTCAAGTCGATCACCGCCGGGCGCGGCTCCTACAACCTCGAGTTCAGCCACTACGAGCCCGCGCCGCCGCAGCTCCAGCAGAAGCTGCAGGCGGCGCACAGGCCGCAGGCGGAGGCGGATTAGGGTTGATGAAGGAGCATGACGCGCTGAGTTTATGGACCGAGGGCCGAGGACTAACGGCATTGATAATCGCGGACTAATCGAGGATCGAGGAGTATCGAGGACCGTCCTCAGTTGTCCGTAATCCTCAATTAGTCCGCGATCAGTTGTCCGTAATCCTCAATTAGTCCGCGATCATAGATGCAGTTAGTCCTCGGCCCTCGGTCCGTAAACGCAACTGAGCGCGGCCTTCCTTAGCGAGGTTGACACCCGCGAACCGCATGGACATTTATGGTCACCCCAAACGGCCGGAGAAAGTCTGAAGGTTCGCGCTCTTGCAGCTACTCTATCCGCAGTTCTCACCATCATGATTTATGCGGGGTGTGGCAATGGTGGAGAGATCGCTCATTACGACGGCACGAGCTGGTCAAGTGTCCCGAGTGGGTTCGGGCTCCCCGCCACGACTCCATTCGGGAGCCCGGCTGTGCCCCTTGCCGTCTGGGGAACCTCGCCCTCGAACGTGTGGATCGCCGGGTCGAGCGATGCGGTCAGCAACGGCAGTTGTTGCGGGAAGATGGAGCACTCCAACGGCGCGAGCTGGTCGGACGTTCCACTCGCCACGAACGCACCGATCATCAGCGAAATATGGGGTAGCTCCGCGTCTGACGTCTGGGCCGTGAGCCAGGAGGGGATCTATCACGGCACGCCCGCGCGACGATGAGGCAAGGTTGAGATCGGGTGTCCTCCGCATCGTGCGTCACGCTTCTATCAGAGGACTCGCAGTCGCGGTTGGTCTGCTATACCTCGCAGGCTGCGCAGCAGCGTCGCACACCGGCGGACCGGATGTGAAGGCACCTGCGCAGGCCACGCCATTTGGGAAGATCGCAACCGGCGAGACCGCCCAGCTGTTCTCCTTCAGGAATGCCCGCGGCATCGAGGTGCGGCTCACCAACTACGGCGGGATAATCACCTCGATCAGGACACCGGACCGGGCGGGACGGTTCGCTGACATCGTGCTCGGCTACGACGATCTTGGCGGATACCTTCGCGATTCGCCTTACTTCGGAGCAATCGTCGGCCGCTACGCAAACCGCATCGCGCGCGGGCGCTTTGCGGTCGACGGTACTACCTACACTCTCGCCGTAAACAACGGCCCCAACAGCTTGCACGGCGGACTGCGGGGTTTCGACAAAGTCGTCTGGAACGCTCAGCCGTTTCAGAACCAGGAAGGGCAAGGCATCACTCTCGATTACACCAGTCCCGACGGAGAAGAGGGATATCCGGGAACGCTGCACGCCCGAGTCACTTATACGTTGACGCCGGACGATCGATTGATCGTCGATTACCAGGCAACGACCGACAAGGCTACCCCAGTCAACCTGAGCCAGCACACATACTGGAATCTCGCCGGCAACGCCACCCGAGACATTCTTGGGCACGTTCTCACTATCAACGCCGACGCGATCACGCCGGTCGACTCGACGCTGATTCCGACGGGCGAAATCGCGCCAGTCGCCGGCACACCATTCGACTTTCGGACGCCGACGGCAATCGGCGCGCGAGTGGATCAGCGACAGAACATTCAGATCCGTTACGGCAATGGCTACGATCACAACTTCGTGCTCAATCGCGGCAGCGCGACCCCGGACGCGCTGGTGCACGCTGCCCGGGTCGTCGAGCCTTCGACCGGTCGTACGCTCGACATCTACACCACCGAGCCCGGCCTTCAGTTCTATTCCGGCAATTTTCTCGACGGCAGCATCACCGGTAAAGGCGGCAGCGTGTATCGCTTCCGATATGGATTGGCGCTGGAGACCCAGCATTATCCGGATTCGCCGAACCACCCGAGCTTCCCCTCGACGGTACTCCGACCGGGACAGCAGTACCGCTCGCGCACGGTTTTCCAGTTCGGGGTCACGCCGTGAGGACATTGCTGCGACTGCGCGTCGCCGTCCTGCTTTTCATCCCGCTCTTCGGCGTTGGCGGGCAGGAGCGCGCAATGTGGACCCGCGAGCGCGCACGAGCATGGGCCGATTCAACGGGCTGGCTGGTGGGAAGCAACTTCGCGCCGAGCACTGCCATCAACCAGCTGGAGATGTGGCAGGCGACGACGTTCGATCCACAGACCATCGATCGCGAGCTCGGGTGGGCCCAATCCCTCGGCTTCAACACCATGCGCGTATTCCTGCACGATCTCCTCTGGCAGCAGGACTCCACTGGATTTCTCAATCGAATGGATCAATTCCTGACGATTGCGCAGCGGCATCACATCAGGCCGATGTTCGTCCTGTTCGATGCAGTCTGGGATCCGCTGCCGCACCTCGGACGGCAGCGCGCGCCGATTCCGCATCTGCACAACTCTGGTTGGGTGCAGAGTCCCGGCGCGACGATACTGTCGGATACCACGCGCTACGAGCAGCTGCGCGGTTATGTGCAGGGCGTCGTCCACAGATTCGCGAAGGATCGCCGCATCGTAGCGTGGGACATCTTCAACGAGCCGGACAACACCAATCGTCCGGCGTACATTGCGTACGAGCCGATCAACAAGCCGGCGCTGACACTGATCCTGATGCGCAAGGCTTTTGCGTGGGCGCGCGCGATGAATCCGGCGCAGCCTTTGACAGCTGCGCCATGGCTGGGCGATTACGTCGATCCGGCGCGGATACGGCCGGCGACGAGATTCATGCTCGACAACTCCGACGTCATCACCTTTCACAGCTACGACGACAGCGCCAGGGTGGAGAAGCTGATCACCGCGCTCGAGCGCTACCGCCGGCCGGTCATCTGCTCGGAGTACATGGCCCGCCCTCGCGGGAGCACGTTCCAGAGCATCCTGCCGATCTTCGCGCGGCGGCATGTTGGCGCGATCAACTGGGGTTTTGTCTCAGGAAAGACTCAGACCATTTATCCGTGGGATTCGTGGAACAATGAGTACACGTCGGAGCCAAAAGTGTGGTTCCACGACATCTTTCGCGCGAACGGAGCGCCGTACGATTCAGCGGAGGTCCGGCTCATACGCTCACTCACCGTGAAGAGGACCGAGGGCCAAGGACCAAGTGCATTGATAATCGCGGACTAATCGAGGAGCGAGGACCATCGAGGACCATCGAGGACCATCGAGGACCATCGAGGACCGTCGTCCTCGCTCCTCGATTAGTCCGCGATTATCAATGCAGTTGGTCCTCGGCCCTCGGTCCTCTTCACGGTGAGTGAGCGTATGAGCCGGACCTCCGCTGAAT
>JALYKQ010000155.1 GCA_030774675.1 Gemmatimonadota bacterium
TCGACCGTCGACGAAGGATCGCTCGATCAGTACCTCCGGGACATCAGCGTCTTTCCCCTCATTACTCGCGAGAAAGAAGTAGAGCTCGCGAAGCGCATCCGGCAGAACGATCAGGAGGCCCTCGACACGCTGGTCCGATCGAATCTCAGGTTCGTCGTCTCGGTCGCAAAGAAATATCAGAATCAGGGAGTCTCACTCTCTGATCTGATCAACGAGGGCAATCTCGGTCTCATTCGGGCCGCCCACAAATTCGACGAGACGAAAGGCATCAAGTTCATCTCGTACGCGGTGTGGTGGATTCGCCAGTCGATCCTGCAGGCGCTGGCCGAGCAGTCGCGGATCGTGCGCGTCCCGCTCAATAGGGCCGGGACGTTGCACCGCATTGGCAAGAGAGCGAGCACTCTGCTCCAGGAGCTCGGTCGCCAGCCGACCAACCTCGAGATCTCCGAAGGCATGGACATCAGCGAGGACGAGGTCGCCAAGACGATGATGATCTCCCAGGTGCATCTGTCGCTTGACGCGCCGATGACGCCGGGCGAAGACAATCGGCTGTTGGACTATCTGCCCGACAACATGAATCCGACTCCGGACGAGATCACGTTCGAGAAGGCGTTGTCAGAGGCGATCGAGGAGTCGTTGTCATCGTTGAAGGAGAGAGAATCGAAAATTCTGCGTCTCTATTTCGGACTGGACGGCGCCGATCCGATGACGCTCGAGGACATCGGCACGCTGTTGCAGATCACGAGAGAGCGCGTGCGGCAGATCAAGGAGAAGGCGCTGCTCAAGCTGCGGCACAACTCGCGGCGCCGGTCGTTGGAGTCGTTCCTCGGCTAGCATTGGTGAGTAGAGAAGTTAGAGCGCGCAGCTGATTTTCCCCGGAGTGCGATGGCCGACTCAATCACGATTCGAGCTGCGGTCCCCACCGACGCTCTAATTCTCAGCGAGCTAGTCGCCCAGCTTGGCTATCCGGCTTCGGTCTCGGAAATCCCCGACCGCCTCGGGGCGATTGCCAGCTTCCCGACAGCGGCCGCATTTGTCGCTATCAACAGATATGCTGAAGTCGTCGGCCTAGTCACAGCGCACCTCATTCCATCGATTCATGACAACGATCCAGTCGCGTGGCTTACGACGCTGGTTGTGCTCGAAGACGCGCGCGGGGCAGGCATCGGCTCCTCCCTTGTGCAACACGTCGAACGGTGGGCCGTAGAGAAGGGTGCAAAGCGGCTGTCGGTCACTTCTGGCATTCAGCGGCTAGCGACTCACGAGTTCTACGAGAAACGAGATTATCAGCGCACCGGTCTTCGTTTCTCCAAACGTCTTCAACCCTGATGCGAGGAAGGGCCGGATTCGACTGAATCCGGCCCTTCCTCGTTGCTGTGAGAGTCGTCTTAGAGCCCGAGCGCGTTGCTCACGCTGATTCGTCCGCGACCGTAAGCCGGATCGATCGGGACGGATGACTGCTCAATGATGTTCTTGATCAACTGCGGCTGGCCAGTACCGAGTTCGGCCATTAGGGAAGCAGCGAGTCCTGCAACGTGAGGCGCCGCCTGACTCGTTCCGATGTATCCTGAGAGCCGATTTCCGGCCGCGCAAACCGTTAGAACCGGCACGCCCGCGGTCGTCAAGCTCGCGATTCTATCCTTGGCGCAATACGACCAGACCCACGATGCTATGTCTGGTCCCCATGGCCACACCGAGACAGTAGGAGTCACGGGATTGTAGTTGCCGCCCGGAGCTGCTACGCTGATTGCGGAGCGACCGTAGTAACTGTACCACGCGGGCACATCACCGTTGAACTGCGGGACCGAAGTGGCGCTATACGTTATGGGTCCGACCGCCGCGACACAAATAACATGGGGCGCATCACAGTAGGTGATGTACTGATTTCCGTTGTGCTGGAGGTCGACTGGAATGTAAGCTGGAGGCTGCGCGTTTCCGGCAGCAACAACGATCAGCATTCCCTTCTGCTTGGCGTAGTTGAAAACACGGTTGATCAGAGCGACAAAACTACCATAGCCCGGCTTGTTGAATCCCCCGCCCAGGCTCATGTTCGCGATATTCGCGCCGTGGTCTGCCGCC
Organism: Gemmatimonadota bacterium; assembly: GCA_030774675.1. Taxonomy (GTDB): domain Bacteria; phylum Gemmatimonadota; class Gemmatimonadetes; order Gemmatimonadales; family Gemmatimonadaceae; genus UBA4720. Next base: position 2,080 of record JALYKQ010000155.1, read on the forward strand.
CATAAGATGCCGTTGAGAACGCCGCTTGAAGAACCGGAGCCGTTCCATCCCAGAACCTTTACGCCGATCAGCGTAGTCTTTGAAGTCACTCCGGCCAATGCGACGGCCTTGCTGCTTACCTGGGTCGCGACGTTGGTACCGTGACCGTTGAAGTCGGTGATGTCGTTTCGCGATGGGAAAAACGTTGACCTTATGGCGTTGTCGGCCGGAACGAAGGAAGTAGAGCGAGTCAGATCCACGAGACCATTCAGATCGGGAATGTTGTAATCGAGTCCGCTGTCCAGAATCGCGACTGTCACGCCAGCGCTCCCCAGCTTGCCAGCGGTCCACGCGCTATTGGCACCAATCGCCCTCATGTTCCACTGCCAGCTGTATCGCGCAGCGCCAGCGGGATTTGTCACGCTGCTAATTGACGGATCGGCGATATCCGACGCGTCGGCTTGAGCAGCGGCCAGAGGGGTGTCCAGCGTGATCTGGATATCAGGCTGCACTTCCGCAACTCCGCTGGTCGACGCGAGCTCGGCGGCGGCTTCGTTCGTTAGGCCGGAAACAGTGGCGATCCCCGCACCAGCATGAGACCAGACAACCTTGCCGCCCAGACTGGCAACGTTTTCCTTGAAGTTTCTCGAAATACCATTCCCGTTCATCAGGACTATGTAGTTGCCGGCCGCTTCCGCGGACACGGCCAAGCTCAGTGACTTCGGCGCCGTTTTCGGGGCCACTGCGACATCGGTGGAACAAGCTGAGACAGATACCGCGGCGAGCAACGCAAAAACGGTAATTCGACGATGCATGGGGTCAGTCCTGGTGAGAAGAGACGACGGTCGGAAGGATAGAAGCTCTGCAGTAATCCGCGGAGCACAAGGGGACGGCCGGAGCAGGGACCCGCGAACATATGTTTGATATGAAACGCTGTCAATGGTTTTGTCGCGACGCTGACGGGTCAGTTTACCGGAGATGGACGTCTCTTACCGCCGAATAAGACACCCTCACCATTACATTTCGCCCATGGCACAACAAGCTTCGTTCGACGTCACCACTGGAGTCGACCTCCAGGAAGTAGACAACGCCGTCAACCAGGCGCAGAAGGAGATCTCCCAGCGCTACGACTTCAAGGGATCGCCCGCAACCATCGAGCTCAATCGGACTGAAGGTAAGATCGCGCTGACCGCCGAGAACGACTACAAGATGGAGGCGCTTTGGGATGTGCTCCAGACAAAGCTCATTAAGCGCAGCGTGCCCGTGAAGAACCTGGATCCCGGCGAGATCAAGCCCGGAGGGGGCGACACCGTCCGGCGCGAGATCGCGCTCAAGATGGCTCTCGATGGAGACACCGCCAAGAAAGTCGCGGCCGCCATCAAGGAAGCGAAGCTCAAGAAAGTCCAGGCCGCCATCCAGGGCGATCAGATACGTGTCACCTCGCCCTCGCGCGACGACCTACAGGAAGCGATCACTCTGCTGCGCGGAAAGGATTTCGGAGTCGAGCTCAAGTTCGGGAATTACCGTTGACCCACCCGACGGTCCTCACGCGCTCCAACGCGACCGCCGAGTGAAAGTCGGCATCATCACACTCGGCTGCGACAAGAACACCGTCGACAGCGAGCGCTATCTGGCGCAGCTCTCGGATTATTCGGCCGAGTACACGCCGGAGCTCGCTGACGCCGAAGTAATCATCGTCAACACCTGCGGTTTCATCGACGCCGCCAAGAAAGAGTCGATCGACGCGATGATCGAAGCAGCGCGCTTCAAGACAAACGGTCGCTGCCAGGCGGTCGTCGCCGTCGGGTGCATGATCGAGCGGCACAAGCAGGAGCTGCTCGATGCGGTGCCAGAAGTCGATCTCTTTCTCGGATCATCGGAAATGCAGCGGCTCGTGCCGGAGCTGACCGAAAGGGGACTGCTCGGCGACGCGAGCGAAGAGCTCCACCCGGGTGTGCGACTCTACACCGGAGATCTCCCGCACGTCCGCTACCTGAAGATCAGCGAAGGCTGCGATCACGGCTGTGCGTTCTGCGCGATTCCGCTGATGCGCGGAAAGCATCGCTCGTTCGCGCTCGACGAAGTCCTTCGCGAAGCGCAGCTCCTCGAGCTGCAGGGCGCGCGCGAGCTCAATCTCGTGGCGCAGGATCTCGCTCATTACGGGCGCGACCGACGAGACGGGAACAACCTACCGGAGCTTCTGGAGGCCCTCGTCGCCGAAACGTCGATTCCGTGGATCCGCATGCTTTACCTGTATTCGGCCGGAGTCACCGACCGCCTGCTCGAGGTGGTCGCGCGCGAGCGGCGTGTACTTCCGTATCTCGACATGCCGATACAGCACGGATCCGATCCGGTGCTGGCACGGATGCGGCGTCCCGAGCGTAAGCGGACGATCCGCGAGCGGGTAAGGAAGTTTCGAGACGCCGTGCCCGATGTCGCCATCCGCACCACCTGCATCGTCGGTTTTCCGGGGGAAACCGAGGATCAGTTCCAGGAGCTCCTCGAATTCCTCGAAGAGATGCAGTTCGAGCGTGTGGGAGCGTTCACCTATTCCCCGCAAGCGGGAACGCGTGCGGCGCAATATCCCGACGATGTTCACGAGTCGCTGAAGCGGGAGCGCCTGGAGCGACTTACGGAGCTGCAGCGCTCGATTACCGTCGAGCGTTACGAGTCGCGCGTGGGGCGCACCGCACCCGCGTTGGTGGACCGCACGAATATTGAAAATGGAACGTCCCAGGCACGGCTTCCGTGGCAGGCGGATGACATCGACGGCGTCACACAAATCGACGTGGCGCTTTCTCCCGGAACGATCGCTGAAGTCGCGGTCGAGGAAGTCATTGACGACTACGACTTTCAGGCTTCGTTGATTCGGGTTGCGCTTCCGGCGGGTGTGCCCGAACGACGCCGGGTTTCCCGGGAGCTCCCCATCAATCAGGTGACGATCGGAAGCTACGGCCGCTGATGCGCGCTTCGGTCGCATCGCTCCGACCTGGGAGCAACTGAGTGCGCTCCGCAGATGTGATGGCGCGCGCTCGCGAGCTCTTTCCCGGAGGGGTCAATTCTCCGGTGCGAGCCTTTCGCGGCGTGGGGGGCGAGCCCATCGTTGCCGAACGCGGGGAAGGCTCCCGGATCTGGGACGCGGACGGCAAGGAATACATCGACTTCGTGCTGTCCTGGGGCCCACTCGTCCTCGGGCATGCGTCTCCGATAGTGCTCGCGGCGGTCGCTCAAGCAATGGAGAAGGGAACGAGCTTCGGCATGCCGACCGAGCTGGAAGTTCTGCTTGGCGAGCTGATCCGCCAGCGCATGCCGCACATCGAGATGATGCGCTTCGTCTCCAGCGGCACCGAGGCTACCATGAGCGCGCTGCGGCTTGCCCGCGCGTTCACCGGACGGGACGGGATACTGAAGTTTGACGGCTGTTATCACGGCCACGCGGATTCATTCCTCGTGCGCGCAGGCTCGGGCGTGGCGACGCTCGGGCTGCCTGATTCTCCGGGTGTCCCCGCGGCCTTGGCAGCCCTCACGTTCACAGCGCCATTCAACGATCTCGACGCGGCGTCCGACGTTGTCGCTCGCAACGCCAAAAACCTCGGCGCGATAATCGTCGAGCCGATTGTCGGCAATTCCGGATTCATTCCTCCCGACCCCGGCTTCCTGGAAGGTTTGCGCGACCTGGCCGATGAATCCGGCGCCTTACTCATATTCGACGAGGTCATGACCGGGTTCCGGATCGCGCCTGGCGGTGCCAGGGAGCGTTACGGGGTAACCGCGGATCTGACGACCCTCGGCAAGGTAATTGGGGGTGGGTTGCCGGCAGCGGCTTATGGTGGACGGCGAGAAATAATGGAGCGTGTCGCGCCGGCAGGCCCGGTGTACCAGGCGGGAACGCTGTCGGGAAATCCACTGGCGATGGCGGCGGGGCTGGCCACGCTTTTAACGCTGACGCCGGCGCTCCATTTCATAATCGAGAAACGGACCACTGCGCTGGTCGAAGGTTTGCAAAAGATTGGAAAGGACCTGCGGGTCCCGTTAACGGCGGGATGCGCGGGGTCGATGTGGGGCTTCTTCTTCACGGAGAAGCCGGTTCGCAATTTCAGCGACGCCAAAGGATCCGATGTGAATCTCTTTCGTCGTTTCTTTCACGCCGCACTGAATCGAGGAGTGTATCTGGCGCCATCACCCTTTGAAGCGTGCTTCATGTCGGCGGCGCATTGCGACGGGGACGTCGCGACAGCGCTGGAGAGAATGAGAGACGCACTGGAGGAAGCAATTGCCTAGAACACGCCGGCAAATGCGCGCGATCACCGTGATCGCAGCCGTTGGGCTGATCGGTATACCATCGTGCGTTTCGCTCGTCTCACCCGGTCCGGAAGGGCGCGCTGTGCCCGTCGTGCGCGGGGTCTACAAGAACGGCAGAGACCAAATTGTCCGAATCGCGCTCGCCACCGCCGCCCGCGACGTTCCTGACGCCGGTTCGATGAAGGGGCCCGTTGTCGTACGCCCCGAAGCCAACGACTCTTTAGTAGTCTGGAATGGCAAGCGATATCGCGGAGAGCTCGTCATGACCGCCACAGATTCCGGAGTATTGGTAGTCAACCGCCTGTCGATGGATGACTATCTGCGCGGAGTCGTCCCGCTCGAGATCGGCAATCGTACCGCGGCCGAGAGGGCGGCGGTCGAGGCCCAGGCGGTTGCGGCTCGGACCTACGCTTATAAGCACCTCAACGACACCCGTCGGTTCGACATGTACGCTACGGTCCAGGATCAGGTTTACGGCGGAGTCGACGCAGAGAAGCCGCAGGCCGACAGCGCGATCACCGCGACGCGGGACGTGGTCGTTCTCTACAACGGGCAACCAATAAGCACGCCGTATCATTCGACGTGCGGCGGAAGCACCGCCGCCGTGACCGAAGTCTGGTACAACCAGCGCGACGAGCCATACCTGCGGCCCGTGAGCGACAGAATCCCAGGCAGCGACCACTTTTACTGCGACGCGTCGCCGCGATTTAGCTGGACGCAAAGTTTTGATGGCCCGGCATTGCGGGCCGTGATGGAGAAGTATCTCGCAGCATATACGAATGCCCCAAAGAGGGCGATCGGCAGGATCACCGATATCAGAGAGCAGGGACGGACTCCTTCCGGGCGGATGGCGGCCCTCGTGGTGCAAACCGACAGCGGAAGCTACACGTTGCGCGGAAACGACATTCGCTTCGTCCTGCGCGATCCCAAGGGGACCATTCTCAACAGCACTTATTTCACCTTCGCGCGGGAAACGAGCGGGGGCGAAGTATCCAGCCTCACCGTAAACGGCCGAGGTTACGGGCACGGGATCGGGATGTGCCAATGGGGCGCGATTGGGCGGGCGCGGGCGGGTCAGAATTATCGTACGATTCTAGAGACTTATTACCCGGGGACCACGATTGGCCGAATCGCCGGTTAACGCCAAGGAATCAAAATCGAAGGGCACCGTCCGGCTCGGGCTGGTTGGGGCGGGCGCGATCGCGCAGCTCGCCCACCTTCCGGTGCTGTCGAAGATCAAAGGGGCCCAGCTCGTTGCCCTCTGCGATAACGATGGACCGAAGGCCAGCGCGATCGCCGAACGCCTCCAGATTCCGGACGTATTCACCGACATTGAGGATTTGCTGGAGCTGGACGAGGTGGACGCGGTAGTGATCGCCACACCGAATCACCTTCATGAGCCCCACGTCCTTCGGGCGCTGAAATCGAAGGTTGACGTGCTGTGCGAGCGACCCCTCTCGCTGACGTCTCGCGGGGTGGAGCGCATTCTCGCCGCGGCGAAACAGTCGGGCCGCAAGGTGGTCGTCGGAAACAATCATCGCTTCCGCAGCGATGTCCAGCAGCTCTATCGTTTTCTTCAGGGCGGCGAGCTGGGCCGGCTCATCGGGGTGCGCGCGGGTCAGTACCAGTTCGAGACAAGTCGTACCGGCTGGCGATTTCGGAGGCCAGAGGCGGGTGGTGGCGCATTTTTCGAGCACGGATACCCGCTGGTGGATCTGGCGCTTTGGGTCGCCGATTTCCCGGAGCCGGTGCGCGTTACGGCGAACATGGATCGGAGCCGCGGCGCCCACACCGTCGAGGATTCGATGATCGTGCACGTCGAGTGCAGCGGAGGCATGAGCTTCAGCTTCGACGTGTCGTGGTCTTACGTGGGACAGGAAGAGCGCTGGTGGTTCGAGGTGCTATCGGGTCGTGGCAGCGCACGACTCGCTCCGCTGCGCGTCGTAAAGATGCTGAACGGCAAGCCGACCGACGTGTCCCCGAGTGGCGCGGCCGCGCGGGAGAGCGTGTTCCTTCAGTCTTATCGCGCCGAGTTCGCCCACTTCATCGCGGTCATCAACGAAGACACGCCTTATGAGCCGCCCGACGATCAGCTTATGGTCATCCGACTGATGGAGGCGATCTACAAGGCGGCGGAGGAAGGCAAGGAAATCCGCCTGTAGTGTGAAAGGCGGTAGACGGTCCACCAGACAGCCAGGTTGAGTGGCAAAGCCAGCGCGATGATCTCGCCGTTTTTCTGATCGAAGAATGGAATTCCCTGCAGCACGAAGCCAAACAATGAGAGCGCCGCCACCAAGCCACTCAGCTTGAGCGCTCTCGACACTCCACGTAGCCCGTATAGCGAAAGTGGAACGAGAATCGCGAGCGCGAGCGAGAGCGGATCGAAATGCATCAGATTCTCGTTGCGACCCATGAAGTAATGCTTGGTGAAAAGCCACGCGATTACGAGCGCGGTGCCCGCCAGTCCGGCAATCACGCTCCACAACGTCGCGATCGCGGTGGCGGCAAAGAACGCAACCCGCTGCCCTGCTTCTGCGCTTCTTACGAGCGCGACCAGCGTACCAGCCAGAAGAATTCCGGCCGCGACATACCATGCGAAATAGTTGGGCGGCTCCGCGGGCTCGGGAGAGCGGCCGGCGGTGAAGAGCACCATCTCCGACCGGACGAAGGGCACGCGCGCACCGGTGCTGTCGGTGATGCCGACGCTTCTGAGGTCATTCGCCATCCGCACCGGAAGGAACATCTCCCTCCACACCGAAAGCGGCTTGTCCGCTGGATGTCCCAGCGCCAGGGTGACGCCTGTATACAGTGGAATATCCCCTGTCATAAGTCGCTGGGTATGCCAGCGATAGGTACCGGAGGTCATGCGGGTGACGGTCGCGAGCTGCAGTTGGCCGGACACGGCGTGATCAAGCGCATCGCGTAGTCGCGTCGAGCAGTTGTCCCGATAGTAGTCGTACCGATAGAACTTGTTCTGGGGCAGCGCGTTCCACTGTACGAACTGCTGCAGCTTGAGCCGCTGCGCGGGCGTCAGGTTCAGCTCCTGCGCCAGCACCGAGCGATTGCGTGTCCTGTACTCGTAGAGCATTTCGTCGAGCTGCCTGGGTTCCATCCAGTACCGCGTATCCCCCGTTAGAAAACGGCGGAGGAAATGCGGCTGGTTGAAGTCGAACATTCCCCAGTTGTAGGTGACGTCAGTGCCGCGCAGGCGATCCTTGATCCAGATCGCGTTGTGTCCGAACCGCTCCCAAACAGCGTCGCCCCATCCAAAGGTGAGCAGGTAGACGGTGAGATTGGAGCCCGCCTCCGCTCCGACGCGCGTGTCCGCAGAGTTGGCCGAAGAATCCTGAGGGACGCCCTGTGCATCGAGGATCGTACCGAGTGAGAGACTCAAAGCGAGTAATGGAATGAGCGCGCGTGCTTTCATGCGCCATAAGATGCAAAAAGGCTCACCTTTCGGTGAGCCTTTTGCACGTGAGATGATGGATCAGCGTTTCTGCGCCGCCATTTCCACCTCACGCTCTCGCTGACTCGTAGTGTTGACCTGCTTTCCGGAGCTTTTCCCGGTCGATTGCTGGTTGGACGCGGCCCCACTTCCGACCGCTGCCCGCTGCTTCTGCTGACCGGCGCCTATCTCGATCCGCTTCGGCTGAGGAAGTGCCGCTTTCGGAATGTGGAGGGTGAGCACGCCGTTATCGAACTCGGCGTTGATCTGATCCGCATCGATGCCCTGGGGAAGCTGGAACGTGCGCATGAAAGTCCCATCCGCCCGCTCGATTACCTGATAGCGGCTCTCATCGCCTTCCTTTCGTTCGCTGTGCTTCTCGCCGCGCACTGTCAGCACGCCGTTCTCGGCGATGATCTCTACGTCTTCCGGCTTCATGCCTGCGAGCTCGAGCTCGAGGCGGATTTCGCTGTCGTTCTCCTTGATGTCCACCGCCGGCGTGAAGCTGTTTCCGTCACGCTGGAAGGTGTCCTCGAACAGCCGGTCGATCTCGCGCCGGAGCCCGAAAATCGGGGAACTGGTCGTCATTCTGTAGAGCATTTTCGTCTCCTGTGGTTGAGGAATTTCCCAGAACTGACGTCGAATAATGCGGCAATGCGTGTACCATGTTCGGTTTGCCATACCGGCAAACGGCATTGTCAATTTGAGCGCTGCTGAGTCAAAGTTGCAGCTGAGATATGCTCAGCCGGATGGCAGGAGAATCGAGACAGTGCTCCCCTCGCCAACTGCGCTTTCCAGTCGCACCTCGCCGTCCATGGCGCGTGCGAGATCGCGGGCGATTGCCAAACCCAGTCCGATTCCCGCGTACCTTCGCGTGGGACCACGCTCCACCTGAAAAAATGGCTCGAAGACATGCGCGATCTGGTCGGGGGGAATACCCACGCCAGTATCATTAACCCATATCCTGACGAGCTCGTCACGGGGTTCGGCGCCAACCCGGATGTGACCACCCGACGGGGTGAACTTCATCGCGTTTGCAAGGAAGTTCAGAAGCACCTGCCGCAGCTTTTCCGGATCGGCCCGCACCGAGAGCTCGGGATCGCAGGCCTCACACGAGAAAGCAAGATCCTTTCTTTGCAGCTCGGGCCGGACGATCGCTTCCAGAGTCTCGACCACGTCGTGAACCAGGATGGTCTCGATTTCGATGTTGAGCTTGCCGGCTTCGATCTTCGCGAAACTCAGCACATCATCGATCAGGGATAGCAGGTGCTCTTGATTGAGCTGAATCCGCGCCAGCGAAGTGCGTTGTTTTTCGGTGAGCGCTCCGTCGACACCCAGCGACATCAAATCGACATAGCCGGAAATGGCGTTGAGGGGGGTTCGCAGCTCGTGACTCATCACCGCCAGGAACTCCGCCTTGGCTTGGTTTGCCTCGGCGGCATGCGCGTGGGCATGACGCATCTGCGCTTCGGCGCGACGCCGCTCCGATATGCTCGCACCCAGAACGAGAAACGTGCCCGCCGCTATACCCATGAAGGTCTGAAGAGCAATGAGACTCTGATGCAGTGCGGGCCTCACGAACGGACCATGTCCCAGCGCCGTTCCCCATACGGCGATGACCGACACTATGAAAGCGGTCGATACTGCGCCTCGCTGGCCGAACCGGAGGGCTGCCCAGATGAGAAGCGGGAAAAACAAATAGGCTTGCGCATATTTGCCTGTCGCTGTCGGCATGCCGGGAGGCCCGCCGAAAATCAGCAGGCTCACTACCACCACCGCTATTCCGAGCGCCACTCCCTCGACCCGCCGTTTCGGCTCGCCCGGCATTTCTGGACCGCTGGCCCAAACGAGTAGAACCGGGGCGACGAGTAGATCGGCGATGAGATCGCCGAGCCACCAGGCGCGCCACGTTTCCGCAAAGTGGGACCCCGAAACGATGCCACCAAGGTAGAGACTGGTCACGCCGATGGTTGCGCTCACCATCGTGCTCACCCCGGCGGCGAGGACAATCAACCCGACAACGTCGGCAAGTCGCTCGAGCGACACCTGAAAGCCGGGAATTCGTCGCAGGGCGTACACCGCGAGCACCGCCTCGAGGGTGTTCCCGACACCGATCCCCAGCGCCACCGGGGCCGGCGCACCGATAAGAAGATTGGCGAGAACGGCTCCGACGAATACGCCGGGCCAAAGCCCGGTCCCAAAGATGAGAAGTGCCGCCAGCGCCAGTCCGCTTGGCGGCCAGACAAGCGTTGCAAAACCCCCAACCGCGTCCATCATCAGACCTGCGCGGGCGGCGACCACATACACTACCGCGAGGGCGCCAATCGCCACTGTGTACCGCAACCGGCTGGTGGCGAAGTTCAGGCGGGGAGGAGATTGCACCGAGTCTCGGATGTGAGCTGGCAATAGTGACCGTGGTTACGGGTGAAGGCTACCCGCGAAGTTGACGAGTGGCCGGTAGTGGGTCAGTTTGAACTGTGACAATGTTGCTCATTTGCTAGAGTTGCGGCAGATTCGAGCTATGGAAAAGCAATACTGTGTTCGCTGCGGCGGAGAGCTTCCCGAAGGGATGGCGCAACCCTCTATGCCGAGCGCGACCGCGCACCCCGCGAATCCGCGACCGGGCCAACCTTGTAAGGGCCACCCTGCTCGCGCTCAAGGCGGAACAAGCGATAGTAGCGGCCAAACGCGTGGCCCAAAGTCCAACTAGTCGCCGTGCCGAAAAAACCCGCGAAGCTCCGTCCCGACGTGGCCGAGACAGCTTTCCGCGTGATGCAGGAAGCGACAGGCCAAGCGGCCAAGACCCTCCCGCCGAGTGAGCGCACAGAGAAGAATCGCGATGCGGTCAGGCGTGGTGCCAGTGGTGGGAAAAAAGGTGGGAAGGCCCGTGC
>JALYKQ010000156.1 GCA_030774675.1 Gemmatimonadota bacterium
AGCCGACTGCGAATGCGTAGCAGTCGCGTCCCATGAAGGCGGCGGGCCGACGGTCGAGTTCACGACGACGGTCACGTTCTGCGACGGGCTGAAGCCCTGAAGCGGAGCCGCTGACGTCGCGGTTCCACCGAAATAGGCACCACCGTTGTCGGCGGCGTACTGCTCTTCGTAGGTCGCCATGTTGCGCAGGTCAGACTTCATCGCTGCGACATAGGCCTTGTCCTTCGTGTTCGCGAACTTCGGAATCGCAATCGCGGCAAGAATGCCGATGATGACGACCACGATCAGAAGCTCAATGAGGGTGAAACCTTTCTTGTTGCGCATCATTTGAATAGTCCTCGAGGGATTAGCGGTTGGAGTTGCAGCGGCGCCCGCGGGTTATGGCGCCGACAGGGTAAAGACGACCGGCAAGCTGTACGTACCTGGAGCATTGCTCGGCTGTGCAAAACCAGCCGCCCACACGGTCTTGAAGAACGCCTGTGCCGCGGCGCCGTTCGTCGCGCCTGCTCCGGACAGGAACACTGCGTCGCTCGTACCTATGTTGGCGTACGTTCCAGCGACGGCATTTGACCACGTCAAATCGCTGATCGGCTTCGTGCCAGCGAACGATCCGGCGTAAGTCCATATAGTAGCGTTCGATGTCTTGATGTTGAGCGTCCAGCTCCGATTCGCCTTGACGGTGAAGCTCGGGCCCGCATCGGCGATGAGGGCGCCCACTTCAACCTGGTCCGCCGTAGGTGAAGTCAGCGAAGTGGTCGTTCCGCTCATACCCAGCTTGACGAGAGCATTCACGGCTACGGACGCTGTATTGGTGGTGTTGCAGCTGCCGCCGTTTCCGCTGCACTGCGCGTTGGCTTGCTCGACGCCAATGGCTGTTCCCAGCACCATCGCGGCCAGAAGAAAACGGGTCGAGGTCATTAAGTTGGACTCCCAAAAGTTGTCGGTGTGAGGCAGCAGCCTCGTTTCAAGCCGTCCTCGCTACCATGAAGACGCCGCCCCTGCCCTTCCGCAACCCCAGAAAAAGCGAGGAAGGGGTCCGACCGCCCCAAACCTAAGTCCTTGGGAGACCATAACTTGGATATGTCACAAATACACGCTAAACCTGCGAAATTGGCGGATTGCGAGGTCCTTTGCACTCTGCATGATCGCGCGAATTGCCGTTCTGGCATCATGAAAAAGGGCCCGATCAGGGCCCCTTTTCGCGTTTTCCTGACCTGCGGTCACCTCTCCCAGCGGGCACGGACGTACATGAAGCGTCCATTGAACCCGAAGGGGGAAATTCCGTTGTAGGGGAAGATTCCACTGTTGTTATTGGCTGGGATGTTCTCCGAGGGATACACGTCAGCAACGTTGTTCACGCCGAGTGTCACGCCTACCTTTCTGGTCAGCGGCACGGTGACGTTTGCGTCGGTGATCCACCTCGCCTTGTACGTTTGGTCGAGAGCGGGGTTAGTGGCTCCGCGAGATCCCACCTTGCCGAAGCGTGTCGTGTGGAGCGTGACGTTGAAGCGGCGGATGGTGTGATCGAGCGTGAGGTTGACGGTTTCGTGAGGCTGGCCTTCCTCGATCCTCGAGCGTTCCAGGCGATCGAAGAGAACCGCCTGCTGGGTGCTTAGGGCCGGTGGGGTACTGTCGACGTGGGTCACTACGGTAACCGTATGGTTGTACCCGCCGGTGAAGCCGGTGACGCCGCGAGTGCCAAGATCGAGCGCATACCTCGTGACGATGTCGATTCCGTTCGTCCGGGTATCGATGGCGTTGGTGAAGTATCGCGCGCTCCCGACACCAGGGAATCCTTGTGACGCGAGGAAATCCGTCATCGTCTGGCCGGTGAAATTCCCGGAGAACACGATGCGATCACGGATGAGGATTCGGTAGTAGTCGCTTGTAAGAGAGAGGTTCGATATTGGTTGCAGCGCAAGGCCGAGGCTCACGTTCTCCGATCTTTCCGCCTTCAGCGGCTTGGCGCCGAGCGCCTGGGCAGGTCCGCTCGAAACGGGAAGCGTGCGAACTTCCACCGCCGTCAGAGTGCCACCGATGTTGAGGAAGTTGGTTGCAGTCGACGAGAAAAATTCCTGACCGAGCGAAGGTGCGCGGAACCCGCTGTTGAAAGCTCCACGGATGGCGTAGCCCGGGAACAGCTCAAACCGTCCGGACACCTTTCCGATCGTCGCCGATCCGAAATCACTGTAGTGTTCGGTCCTGCCCGCCAATCCAATTAGAAGCCTCTGGATGGGACTGGCCTCGAAATCGATGTA
>JALYKQ010000157.1 GCA_030774675.1 Gemmatimonadota bacterium
TTCATCGATCTCGCCAACGCGGCGAAGTACTTTCAGGGAGCGGCTTACGGCGATTCGATCGAGGTGCATCCGCTGCACCTCTACACCGATCACGCCAAGCCTGGTGAGCAGCCGCTCATCACCAACCCGACGCAGGTGCACGACCTCTTCTGGGTCGGATACCAGAAGCCAGCTCTAATGATGCAAATGCTTCGCTACGAGGTGCTCGGCAAGGATCGCTTCGACGCCGCCTTCCGCGAGTACATCAAGGCGTGGGCGTTCAAGCATCCCACTCCCGCGGATTTCTATCGCATGATGCGCGACGAATCAGGAATGGATCTCGACTGGTTCTGGCGCGGGTGGATTTACTCCACCGCTCGGCTCGACCAGGCGGTCGACTCGATCGCGAACAGACCTGACGGCGGTTCCGACGTGCATCTTTCCAATCGCGCCACGATGGTGATGCCGGTGGAGCTCTCGCTCGTCTTCGCCGACGGATCGAAGGCGACCGTCAAGCTACCCGTCGAAATGTGGAACCTCGGCCCGACGTTCGTCTATCGAGTTCCGGAGAAGAAACGGCTCACGCGCGCCCAGGTGGATCCAAGAGGCGTGCTCCCGGATATCGATCGCGCGAACAATGCCTGGCCCAGTAAATAGCAAAGGGAAAGCAATCGTGCGGCGTAGAACGACCGCCGCACGATCGAGACTCGCCTGTTAGCGACCCGACATCGCTGGTTCGGCCTTCGGCAGCAGTACTCCGTCGATAATGTGGATGACGCCGTTCGAGGCGTAGACGTCAGCAGTAGTAACCTGCGCGCCGTTCACATACACGTTTCCGTCGCGGACCTTGATGTCGAGCTTCTGTCCGTTGACCGTCGCCGGCATGGCGCCGTTCATTCTGGTGATGTCAGAAGCAGCGACGCGTCCGGACACGACGTGATACGTCAGGATCGAAGCGAGCTTCTCCTTGTCGGCGAGGAGCGCCTCGACCGTTCCCGCTGGTAGCTTGGCAAAAGCCGCGTCGGTCGGCGCGAATACGGTGAAAGGACCGGGACCCGAGAGCGTCTCGGCCAGACCCGCTGCCTTGACCGCCGCTACCAGGGTATTGAAGCTGCCGCTCTCCGCGGCGACCTGCACGATGTTCTTCATTGGTTGATTCTCCTTGGGACTATACGCCGGCGCACAGGCCGGCAGGGTGATCAGCGCGGCGATTGCCGTCGCTGCAAGCAGGAATTGCTTTGTCATTTGATGATTCCCGTTTGGGTTGATTGAATGCGTTACGCGCGAGCGCGCGCCGTCTCGATCCAGCGGCGCTGGATTCCGCGCCACTGCGCCGCCTGATAGATGGCGGCAACTCCGACCAGCAGATAAACCGTCTTGCTCAGGGGCGACATTTCGCCGAACAGCGTCGCGACCAGATCGAATCGCGCCGCGCCAATCAGTCCCCAGTTCAAACCGCCTACTACCAGGAGTACGGCGGCTGCTACATCGAGCTTCTTCATGGATTCCTCTCTGTTTTGGTGGGTGCCCTCTCGGGCCTCCCCGTTCGGGATGTCCAACGCTTGTCCAAGAAGGATGGCGCGCTGCTGGCGGTTTGTCAAGGCGTTGTCCAACGCTCAGCCTTGACAGAGGTTGGACACGATGAGTAAGTTGTTGTCATGAAACGGCTTCGATCGAAACGGCCCGACCGCTCCCAACCCGCCGGCACTCACCCGATTGCCGTCGTGGCCGAGCGAACGGGGCTGACCCAGGACGTTCTGCGGGTGTGGGAGAGACGGTACGGCGCGGTTGAGCCAACGCGCAGCCCGCAGGGCCAGCGCGTCTACACGGACGCCGACCTCGAGAGGTTGCGTCTCCTGCGCGCAGCGACCCGCGCCGGTCGAAGCATTGGTCAGGTTGCCCGCCTGTCCGACAACGCGCTGAAGGCCATGGTGAAGCAGGACGCCTCCGCGCGCGCCGAACGAGTGTCGGCCACTACAGAACCGATCGACGCTGCCGGATTGGTTGACACCGCGCTCGCGCTCGCGCGGTCACTCCAGTCGGGTCAGCTTGACGGTCAGCTGCGACGCGCAACCGTGATCCTCGGCCTGCCCGAGTTTCTCTCCCGCGTTGCGGTTCCGCTGCTGCGGCGCATTGGCGACGAGTGGCACGCCGGTCGTTTTACTCCCGCGCAGGAACATTTCGCTTCCTCGACTCTCTACGACATCGTCGTGGAATCAATGCGTGCGTTCGCCCCGCGTGACGACGCGCCCCGCATCCTGATTGCGACCCCGGCGGGCGAGCGACACGCAATCGGCGCCGCACTTGTCGGTGCCGGCGCGGCGGTCGAGGGCTGGAGGGTGATCTACCTCGGCGTGGATCTTCCCGCGAAAGAAATCGTAGCGGCGGCAATCGCGAGCAACGTAAGCGTCGTCGCCCTGAGCGTTCTCTACGTGGAAGATCGCGAGCGATTACTCGGTGAGCTGCGCGCGGTGCGGTCCCATCTTCCCGTTGGCATTCCACTCTTCGTCGGCGGATCGGGCGCGCTGACACTGGCGCGCGAGCTCTCGGGGCCGGGAATTCGTGTCACCGGGAACGTCGCAGAGTTGTACGACGAGCTGAGGCGCTCTCGTGAGAGCTGATGACGGCCACCAGACATGCTGCCGCGCCGTAGACATGAAACGATTTGGATGTCATGCGCTAGCTCTCTGAGCGAGCCTGCTAATATAAATGCAGCTGGGAGGCGACAAAAATGGATCCTTTC
>JALYKQ010000158.1 GCA_030774675.1 Gemmatimonadota bacterium
GATGCATCTCCGCACCCGGTGATCTGAACGACCCCCGCGACAACGACGAAAACCTGCAATCCGAATATGAACCGCATATCGACCCGGGAGCTTCAGACGAGGGGTGCGTGAGCTGCTTGATAAGGTATGCCCGAGCGCATTCCTTCGCTTGCGGTCCATTCCCTGCGAGGGCAAGTCTCATGATTGAAGAGCGAAGAGCCGTTGAGCGCGGACGTCTATCAGCCTACTCGAACCTGATTTACCGGGCGTTCAGAGCTTCCATTTCGAAGGCGAATAGCTTTGTGGGCGCCCTCGGAATATTTCTCGTCGCCGGACTGATCATAGCGGCGATCGGGACGGCCATATTCGTCACGCTGGCGAGCCATGTGAAATCGGGCAGCACCCAGGCGTTCGACGAATCGGTGATACGCTGGATGGGCGCTCATCACTCACCCAGCATCGACGCGACAATGCTGGAAATCACGGCACTGGGAACGGGTACGGTCGTCATGATGGTCGTGGCCGTCGCCTCGCTCTTCCTCGTCCTGACCCAGCACAAGTATTCCGCGCTTTTGCTACTGGTGTCGACCTTTGGTGGGATCGTGCTGAACGGAGTGCTGAAGCTCGGCTTCGACCGCCCCCGTCCCTCGATCTTCGTACCGGAGGTTCACACCGTCAGCTCGTCATTTCCTTCCGGCCACGCGATGAGCGCGGCGATCGTTTACACAACCGTTGCGTATCTGGCTGCCCGGCTCCACCAGCGGAAATGGGCGCGATGGCTGGTGATGGCGGCGGCGCTTGTACTCATTGCTCTCATTTCATTCAGCCGGATGTATCTCGGCGTCCACTACCCATCCGATGTGATCGCCGGAGTCGCGATCGGGCTCGGGTGGGCAGGCTTCTGCATGGCGACGCTGGAAGCTATTCAGAAGTTTGGGGTCCACCGCGATCCCCGAATTCTGGAGGAGGAGACGCCCCCTCCTCCCGACCCCGACGCTTCACCCCCGATACCGGCCAGCTCTTCAACCCGTCGTTGACATCCGCCAATCCGGCGACATGTTCGACGAAAACCTGCGTCAGCTCGTCAACGCGGTCCTGAACCAGCCTGTCGCTCGCACGGGAGATCGTCGCCGCCCGCTGCGTCACGTCGTCGATCGCCGCACGCACGATTGCCGCGCCTTCTACCGACAGCATTCGCGACATGGCCGTCGACGGAGCGAGCTCCCCGGCAAGACATTGCACAAGAATTGCCCGAATCTCCGGCGGCTCAACCCCATCCGTGAGACGAGTGATGGCTTCGGCTTCCAGACCTGTCCGACTGCTCATGTCAGCCCGCTTGGAGAACGACGCAAAACGGCACAATTCACTCCATCATTGCTGGCACAACGTGAGCCAGCCCGCGGCGGAATAATCACAGGCACATCCAACCTAGAAGATCGGAGGCTCCACAATGGCGGCGCGAAAATCCTCAGGCAAGCGCAAATACGGCAAGGCGGCATCCAAACGAGTCGAAAGCGCGATGCGCCGCCGGAAAAAGGGTACGCTCAAATCAGGCCGGAGCGGGAAAACGGTCAAGAGCCGCAAGCAGGCAATAGCCATTGGGCTCTCGGAAGCGCGGAAGAAGGGCGCCAAGGTTCCCCGCAAGCGCGGCGGCCGAAAGAGCTCAAGCCGTTAACTACGCGGCAGCATCCTGTGTGGTGCGCAAGCGCTCGACTACGTCGCCGAGTGCTCGCACCACGCGCTCATTGCCCTCTCTAAGAAGCGCGGCCAGAATGTGCTTGCAAACCCGGTCGCGCCACAGATGATCACCACAATCGCAACGCGGATAGCGTGCTGTATATAGGTCGACCCAGTGTTCCTGGGCCCCGCCCGTAAAGTGATACCGGCCTTCCCCGACTCGGCGGCCCTTGAGCGCCAGGCTGCGCTCGAGGCGGGCAATGTCGATACCGCCCGCCATCTCGAAACTGATTGCTGGTTCCATTTTGCTGCTCCCGTCCCTTCTTACAAGTTCGCATTTTGAAAAGACTTACACCGTAATTCAGTACCCCGCACCCGGGGTTGAGTTCGCACTTTTTAGGTACGATTTTCCGATCCGCAGCTCGTCAGTACTTGGCTAGATAGTTGTCGAGTTCCCACTGGGAAACCTGGGTGATGTATTCCTGCCACTCGAGTCGCTTCGCCGCCAGGAACTGGGCAGTGATGTGCTCACCAAGCGCTTCCGTCATGACATCGTCCTTCTCCAACTCGGTGCACGCTTCCCCAAGATTGTGGGGCAGATCGTCGATGCGGAGGCGACGCTTCTCGCGATGGGACATCTCCCAGATATTGGTGTTCACCGGCTCGCGCGCGTCCGCCTTGGTAGCGATGCCATCGAGACCCGCTGCGAGCTGTACTGCAAGAGCGAGATACGGATTTGCGGCGGGATCCGGTATCCGCAACTCGATTCGAGTTCCGGCGCCGCGACGGTCGGGGATCCTGATCATTGGCGACCGGTTCCGCATGGACCACGCGACGTTCACCGGCGCTTCGTAACCCGGTACGAGCCTCTTGTACGAATTGACGAGCGGATTCGTGATCGCGGTGAAGCCACGTGCATGGCGCAGAAGTCCGCCGATATAGTGGAGCGCGGTGCTCGAGAGCTTCCATTCCGCGCTCTCGTCCCAGAAAGCGTTCTCTTTACCGCGGAAAAGTGACTGATGCGTGTGCATCCCGCTTCCATTCTGGCCGAAGATTGGCTTCGGCATGAACGACGCAGTGAGCCCGAAAGTACGCGCGATGTATTTGACGACGAACCTGAACGTCGTGATGTTGTCCGCCGTCTTGAGCGCTTCGGCGTATCGAAAGTCTATCTCGTGCTGTCCGTGCGCGACTTCGTGGTGTGCCGCTTCGACCTCGAAGCCCATTCGCTCGAGGACATCGACAATGGCGCGACGCGCGTCTTCGCCGAGGTCAGCCGGCGCGAGATCGAAATAGGAGCCGACGTCATGAGTGATCGTGGCCGGCTCCTCATCCGGCCGCGGTTTGAACATGAAGAACTCGGCCTCCATGCCCGCGTTCATCGTGTAGCC
>JALYKQ010000159.1 GCA_030774675.1 Gemmatimonadota bacterium
ATCACGCTCGGTTCCGGGAAACGTCTCTTTGTGGATGGCGCGATTCCCGCCGCATTTACTTTAGAAGACTGCTCGCATTCCCCGAGTGGCGTCATTTTCGCCAATTTCAAGCGCGATGGAGAAGTAAGGACGGGCTCGTTCTAAGTTGCCAATACAGCTGACCACTAACCGCGAGACGTGACCAATGTCATCCATCATCCATTCGCAGGCGGCGGACATTCCGGCCAACATGACAACGACCGGCTTCGACGTGCCCGGATTTCGAATTGTAGACAATCTGGGCGTGGTACGTGGTGTCGTCGTCCGGTCCCGATCGGTTTTCGGCACCGTCGGCGGCAGCTTGCAGTCGCTGCTTGGCGGCAATATCTCGCTCTTTACGGAACTCGCTGAACGAACCCGCAAGCAGGCGTTCGACACAATGTTGGTCCAGGCGCATATGGCGGGCGCAGACGCTGTGATCGGCATCCGCTATGACGCGAACGAGATGATGAAAGGCGTGACAGAGGTATTGTGCTACGGGACGGCCGTTCGCGTCGAGCCGCTGGAAGCCTGAGGAACATCGCGACGCGATCTCGCCGCTATACGAAGTCGTCGATATTCCAGTGCCCAGCTCGATGCGTTTGGAACTGATCGAGTATCCAATGGCGTCGTTCGCGACTTCGATGCCGACCGCTATCTTCCGAACAATCGGGTCGCCGGCGCGATCTCAAGATACCGTAATCCGATCCGCGCGGCCTAACACTCGTTGAAGCTGACGGGCGATCCATAGAAGCTCGCTACGCTCGCAATTTGTTTGATTCGCCCGCAGCTCAACTGAGGCGTTAGCCCGACCACGAACAGTGCGATTCTCAACCTTTTTGATCTCACTTCATGGCCTCAATCAGTCGCGCGCTTCGTCGTTCTGTATCGCTTGCGCTGGTCCTCGCGGGCGTAACCGGCTGTGTACGGGCAGTGCAAGTATGGCCACCACCGCTTCCTCCCAACACTTCAGTGCGTGTTCGCTTCGCCGCGCAACGGGTCATCATTTTCGACCGCGGGACGCTGCAGGACACCGTTGCGAACGTGCAAGAACTGCGCGGCCGCGTTGTCGCGCTGCACAGAGATACGCTCGTGCTTCGCGTAGCTGGCGGTCCGCTGGGCAGTGGACGTGAGGCGCGCGCGCTTGAGCGACAAACAACAGTCGTCTTGGATCCATCCACAGTAGTAAGTCGCACTCAGATGGACAGTTGGAAGTTCGCGTATGGATTGTTGGCAGGCAGCGTGTTGATCTTCGCGGTGCTTGTCATGTCCGGCAGTTGAGTCCATGCTTGTGGGAGCCTAACGAACGCTGAGCTGGCGAGCGTTCGTTATCCTGTGCGCCAAGAAATGCGCGAGATCTACGCAGCCATCGTGCTGCGAACCCAGTTCAATGATTTCGACAACCACTGACGCCGCCTGAGGCCTAACGAGGAGTTGTAGCTGGCAGCGTGATAAAGCAGTTTGGTTGGGTAATGAAAGCTGCCCGCCGCAGTTTAACTCCGGCGCGTTCGACGGACACTTTTGAGTGAAGGGAGGCGAGAGATGAAGGCGACACACATCGGGCCCAGAATCGTCTCTGTGGTTTGTTGGGTTGCCGCGCTTTCGGCGTTGTCATTGAACGCTCCTCAGATTGGCGCCCAAGAGCGTGCAGAGTTCGACGCTTTTTTCGGCAAGGTCACCCGCGCAGAAACGGAGTTGTTTCGAGGGCGCGCAGAGCCCCTCAAGGCCCTCTGGTCCCACGCGGCCGACGTCACTCTCTTCGGCGTCTCCGGCGGGAGAGGTGACCATGGCTGGGATCAGGTCGGGCGACGACTCGACTGGGCGAGTACGCAGTACTCCGAGGGGTCTCTGACGATCGAGCGAATTGCGTCTTACGTAGATGGGAACCTCGGCTACGTTGTACAGCGTGAGAAAGTGCGCTTCAAGGTCCCAGGCCATTCTGAAGAGTCGATACTCGAGATTCGTGCTACATGGATCTTCCGACGCGAGCGAAATGGCTGGCGCATCATTCATCGCCAAGCGGATTCACTGATGAAGCGGCAAGGTCCCGCTGAGGGGAAGAAGTAAATGCCCTTGAACAGCCGGCAGACAACTGAGACTAATGACTCGCCTTGTACGGATCGGCGCCTAACGAAGAGTTATAGCTGACGGCGCTTCTCTCTATGGAAGCAATTGCATCGTTCGCCCAGCGAGATCGAACGTCGCTTCGACTTCGTTCACGCGATAGGTACGCGCTACGTTTCCGGTGCTCTGATTGCTTGTAAGCCACGAAACGTCGCCTAACACGCGCTGAAGCTGACAAGCGATCTATAGAAGCTCGCTACGCTCGCAATTTGTTTGATTCGCCCGCAGCTTAACTGAGGCGTTAGGCCGCTCGCTGGGCAGTGCGTCTCGAATCGAAGCGGCGCTAAGGTGTCTAAGGGCGCTGCCTCCGTAACGACGAAGTCCAGTTCGTGAGGGAAGGCCGTGGGCTGTGGAACGTCAACGGCGAGGAATTCGAAGCAGGGGCCGGTGACATTCTTGTAATCAAGGCCGGCGAGATCCATAGCTTCCGCTTTATTGGTGACGGACCTCTCGTCCAGGTCGACGTGCACCTCAGTCCGCGTTTCATCCAGGAGAACCTGGAGTAACATGCCTGAAAATCCACGCCGGTTGACACGAGGGGTTAGCTTAGGGTGAGACAACAGAGGGCATCGATGCGTTCAGGACTGGCTGCGGGTTTGATGGGCATTGGCTGGATACTCATCTCTTTTGGTGCGGTGATCGTCGTTCTCTACCTTCTCGCGAGGCAAGCGGCCGATTCGCTTCAGCAGTTGCCGGCCATGGGTACAGCGGCGGTGGGATCCCTCGTCGTGGGAGCCGGAATGTTCGCCGCCGGTTTTCTGCTAAGCCGGGTAGGCCGGTATTCCGATCGCCCTACCCGCTCGGACGGCGGCATCGCCTAGCCGATATGCTTCCGGGTCGACCGTCCCGGCGTAATCCACGGGATTTAGTGCCAGTCAAGCGATATCTGGCGCCGAGCGATTTCACCGCGGCAGAAACCTGGCGTCTCGTCGAATGGTGCAGGAAACTGGGCGCCGATGAATTCACGATCGATTCGGTTGGACCCGACGGCGTCATACCAGAAAAGGTCTGGCGCCGATTCACAAAAGTCGTGAAGCCGTATTCTCGTGGAGCGAAAACGCGCGAGCGGATGAGCGGTCGCACGGCCGATGAACTGACGCGTAGCACGCAGCTGTGGGAGCTGAACGACCACACCCTGAGGGCGTTGGGACAGGCGTTGCCCGGAGGCCTCCTTCACTACGAGCCAAAGGAAGGTGGCTGGTTCGAGGACCCCATTTTATACCGTGAGGGTCGCCTCATGCTCGGAACTCTGTCCCATGAAGCGTTCGCCGTTGTTTGCTTATCGGAAGCCGAGTCGGCGCAGCTCGCCGCAGCCGGATTCCCGAGCCATGACGCCTTGCCACGGATCAGCTGAGGGCGTGTGGCGGCGCTTCGTGTCCTGACATGACACGCGCGCCTTCAGACAGTACTGTGTGGTTACCGAGCCCTGCACCAGAATAAAAGAGAAACGATCAGAGGATTACTACAATGGTGCCGGCGCGCGAAGCACTCGAGCGGCTGCGAGAGGGAAATCTGAGATTTGCCGCCAACGTGAGAGGCTCGGACGCGTTCGTGAGTCACACCAGACGCGTCGAGCTCGCGAGCGGGCAACAGCCCTTCGCGATCATTCTTGGATGTTCGGATTCACGCGTCCCGGCGGAGATCGTTTTCGATCAGGGCCTTGGGGACCTGTTCGTGATTCGCGTTGCGGGCAACATCGTCGCCCCGTCCCAGGTTGGCAGCGTCGAGTTCGCCGCTGCCCGCTACTCTACGCGCCTCGTCGTGGTCCTCGGCCACTCGCAGTGCGGGGCTATCCTGGCCACCCTCGAAGAATTGCGCGAGCCGACGAAAAACCAATCGCGCAACTTACAGGCGATTGTCGATCGCGTCCGCCCATCGGTCGAAGGCGTTTTCGCCGGCAACTTCGCACACGACTCCGATGTCCTGGTCCAACAGGCGGTCCGGGCAAATATCCGGGCGTCCGTGGATCATCTGCGTCACGGATCCAAGGTTCTGGAGGAACTGATCCAGGACGAAGGCCTTCTGGTGGTGGGTGCCGAGTACGCGTTGGAGTCAGGCGTAGTGGACTTCTTCGATCTGGCAGCGGAAGCCGCCTAGCGATCTGGCACCGGTCAAGGCACCGTCGACTACCTCAGTCCGCGAATTAAAGTATGTTGTAGGCGGCGAGAATCTTCGAAGCCGGCCTCGCCGCAGCACGACCCTCTGATTTTGGCGAACCAACGCATGGACGACACCAACAAGCCGTTAGCCCCATGGACCGCCTCCCGCAGCGCGAAGGAGAAAAACGTGGTCCAGCGCGCGGTCACCGCACTGCTCGACCAGCTCGCGCCGGAGCGTGTTCTCAAGCGTGGCGACCAGATCCTGGCCGCTGTCGAACAGCACCGCACTCCCAAGGGGTGCGTGCTACAGGCACCCACGGCGGCGCTGAGCGTGTCGTGGTTCGCCGATGCGGGCAAGGACGCACCACTGGGCGAGCTTCACGTGATCGTCTGGAAGGGCATCGTCTCACGCCGGGGAAGAGCGGCGATCCCCGAAGGGGCCAAGGTAGTGAAAGAGCTGGTACTCCGACCGATCGAGTCTCCGCTCGACGACTGCGTGTGGCGCGCTACCGACGGAACCGAGTACGATACCGCCGCGCTCGCGGCGCGCTGCATCGCTTTACTCGAGGAACAGCTCTGAGCATTGGCGTGACGACCGAAGGCGACAAGGCACCGGATTTCTCGCTCCCAGCCGACGACGGAACTACTGTTACACTCGATTCCCTGAGAGGAAAAAAGGTCGTCCTCTTCTTCTATCCGAAGGACAACACTCCGGGATGCACGAAGGAAGCGTGTGGCTTTCGCGACGCTTTACCCGCGTTCGGCAAAATTGATGCGGTCGTGCTTGGCGTCAGCCCGGACAGCCTCGAGTCACATCGCAAATTCAAGCAGAAGTATCAGCTCCCCTATCGCCTTCTGTCGGATGAGGGTCACCGGCTCGCCGACGCCTTTGGAGTCTGGAAGCAGAAGTCCATGTATGGACTCAGGTTCATGGGCATCGAGCGCACGACGGTCGTCATCGACCGCAATGGTCGGGTCGCCCGAATCTTTCCGAAAGTCAAGGTTCCCGGACACGTTGAGGAAGTGGAAAGAGCGGTGCGCGAGCTAACGTGAACAAAGCGCCGTGGTCCTGAACGCCTCTCTCCGACAGCTGCTGCTCGCTCTC
>JALYKQ010000160.1 GCA_030774675.1 Gemmatimonadota bacterium
GGACTACGTGATGCCGATGATGCTCAAGCCGATCACTCCGCAGAGCATCGCCGACCGCCGCTGGGCCAAGCAGCCACTCGACTTCGATCCCGGCACACGCTGGCAGTACAGCAACACCAACTACACGCTCGCCGGAATGGTCGTCGAGAAAGCCGCCCGCATGCCGTTCTTCCAGTTCGTGCGCACGCGCATCCTCGAGCCGGTCGGTCTCACCAGCGCCAGCGACTTCGACGTCAATCCGCGCGCGGTCAACGCAACTGGCTACCTGCGCTACGGGCTCGGCCCCCTTCGCCCTGCGCCCGACGCCGGCGCGGGATGGATGTGGGCCGCGGGTGAGCTCGCCATGACGGCGAGCGATCTCGCGAAGTGGGACATCTCGCTCATCAAAAAAAGTTTACTCCGCCCCGAGTCGTACCGAGCGCTCGAGAACGATGTCCACCTCATTAACGGCGCGGGCACCGGCTATGGACTAGGGGTCGACGTCGGCATCCAGAACGGACACTTCATGATCGAGCACAGCGGCGAAGTTTCGGGATTCACGGCCGAGAACATCGTCTTCCCCGAGGACAGCGTTGCGGTAGTGGTGCTGACGAACCAGGACGCCGCGTCGGCGGCGGCTACGATCGCGCAGCAGATCGTGCAGGCACTCTTCACCACCGAGGATGCGCTGGCCGATAACCGGACGGCCCGGGCGCGCGGGATCGTCGAAGGCCTGCAGCGTGGCATCATCGACCGGTCGCTCTTCACCTCGAACGCCAACGCCTACTTCAGCGATCAGGCGCTCAAAGATTTCGCGTCGAGTCTCGGACCTCTCGGTGCACTCACCGGCTTTGTGCAGACGCGAAAAGCCGAGCGGGGTGGAATGGTGTATCGCTCATATCGCGCGAGCTTCCCGAATCGCACGCTCAGGGTATGGACTTACGAGACGCCGGATGCGAAGCTCGAGCAGCTTCAGGTGGCGCCGCAGGGGTAAGTGTCAGACCGCGACTGTCGCCTGGCTTCGCGGCAGTCCCAGCGTAAAGGTGCTTCCTTTTCCAAGCACGCTCTCCACCGTCAGGTCACCGCCCATGGCTCGCGCCAGGTGTCGGCTGATCGCAAGACCCAGCCCGGTGCCGCCGTAGGTGCGATTCTGTGACCCGTCCACCTGATAAAAAGCGTCGAATACCGCGTCCAGCTTGTCGGCGGGGATGCCCACACCAGTGTCCTGCACGCTGAAGCAGATCTCGTCCCCGCCGCCTGATACAATGATCTTTACCGTTCCGCCGGCCGCGGTGAACTTGACGGCGTTGGAGAGGAGATTGAGCACGATCTGCTCGACACGCTCGCGATCGGCCTGGAAATGAAGCGTGGGATCACCACCCTCCACTTCCAGCCGCAGCTTCCTCGCACTGATCTGTGGCTCGATCATCAGGTACGCGTTCTCCACCACCAGCTGCACCGGCACCGCTCCCATCTTCAGGTCGATCCGGCCCGACTCGATCTTCCCCAGATCCAGCAGCTCATTCACCAGCTGCAGCAGATGCGACTGGTTGTGCCTGATGCGCGCCATGTACTTGCGCTGCTCCTCCGTCAACGGGCCGGGAATCCCATCCTCGAGCAGCGCCACGTATCCGCCGATCGCCCCCAGCGGCGTTCGCAGCTCGTGGCTCATCATGTTCAGAAAGCGGCTCTTCGCGTCGTTCGCGGCCTGCGCTACGCGCCGCGCATCGTCCGCCTCGGCACGCGCCCGATCGCGCTCCAGCAGGGTGGCTTTCGTTGTGGCGAGAGATTGCGCCAGCTCCGCCATCTTCGCCTCCAGCTCCTCCCGCGCGCGCACGAGGTCCTGCTCCGCGCGCTGACGCGCGAGCAGTATGCTCGTGGCGTTCTGCAACGCCACGGATTGGAGAAGCTTTTCCTCGTCCTGATCCATGCTTAACCGCCGGATATCATGTCCGCGGCCAGGGCCGTACCCTCGACACGTGAGCGAATCTTGGCGAAGGCAGTATCGCGAGTCGTCGACGTATCATCGCTGAACGGCGCGTAGCCGCAATCATCGGTGGTGCCCAGCTGCTCCACTGGAATGTACTCTGCCGCCTCGATGACGCGGTCCCGCACTTCCTCCGGAGTGTCGATCCGCGGGTCGATGGGCGAGACCACCCCTACATAGATCCTCTGATCCGGCTTCAGGTGCTCCCTGATGATCTCCAGCACTTTCACTCTGTCCTTTTCACCCGCCAGGGCGATGTAAAAATTCCCCACGTTCAGCTGAAACAACACCGGCAGGAATTCGGCATAATCCACGTCCGCGCTGTGCGTCGAATCGCGGTCCCCGCCCGGACACGTGTGCACCCCGATCACCCTTCGCTCGGCCGCCGAGAATCGCGCCA
This sequence comes from Gemmatimonadota bacterium, assembly GCA_030774675.1. Classification (GTDB taxonomy): domain Bacteria; phylum Gemmatimonadota; class Gemmatimonadetes; order Gemmatimonadales; family Gemmatimonadaceae; genus UBA4720. The sequence goes on from JALYKQ010000160.1 coordinate 2,367, forward strand.
GCGCGAGGTTGTTCAGATCGATGAAGGTGGCGAGCAGCCGGCCGGAAGGATCGAGCTTCATTGCCAGCCGAGCCTCGGTGAAGTCGATCTGGACCTTGAACGCGCCCTTCTCGAGGCAGCGCCGGATCTCCTTTTCGTGCTCTCCCAGCAGATCGTTGATGAATTCGTCGCGCGAGTACCCCGGAATCTCGTCGGCTGGGTACATGAGACTGAGCGCCGAGGGGGAGATCACGGCCTGCTTGATGGGGCGGTGTGCGTACTTGAGCGCAACATCCAGGTAGCAGTCGGCATAACGCTTGTACCGGAACGGACCCTCGGTGAGGCGCGGCATCCGGCGCGTGTGACCCGCCGTAAAAGGAATCTTGAATCCGTCGGGCGCGGTGTTCGGCAGGCCGTGGACAGAGTAGGTCCAGAAGTTCTGGAACTTTCTCTGCTCGCCGTCGGTGACGACGGGCGAGCCGGTCGCCTCCAACCGCTCGATGGTGTCCCGGACGGCCTCTTCATACATCGGATCGAGGTTGGGGTCCGAGATGGATCCGGCAGCGACCGCGTCGATGAGGTCGACCGGCCTCGGGATACTGCCGATCGGCTCCGTCGGGATGTTCATCGTTTCAGTTCTCTAGTGGAATTGCTCGGGCGGAGCCGGATGGAAGCTTACACGTAGACTGAGGTGCTAATCCTGCCACGGGTGGCGCGTATTGTACAGCGGCTATCTCGGAACTCCGTGTGCGGTTGCGCGCTGCGTACGATTGCGAACAAAACGAAAGACGGCCGGCGGGCCGATCAACTGCGAATCTTGAACCGCGTCCAGAGCACTATGGTGGTGCAAGAGCCTCCGGCGCGCATATAGCGCGCGGGCGTGCCGGTGTCCTGATAGACCTCGACGGCAACCACTTCACCGCCGGTGACAAAATGATTTAGGTCTCCCGGCTCTACAGACATCCACGGCATGTCGTCTACCCAGTACTGCACGCAATTGCTCCCGAATCCGCGCGAGCTCGAGATCGTCTCGCCGTGAGGGCCGTAGCTGACGCGAAGTCCCGGCACCTGCCTGAGGATATCGGTGAGGAAGATCGGGTGCATCCTCTGCAGTCGTTCCGGGCCCATGTAGTAGCCCATACCGGATTTCATTCGCTGACTGAAGCCGACTTTGTCGAGGGCCGCCGTTCGGCGAGCGGTTACGAGCACGGGATCCATCACCGCCACGAATCTCGCCAGCTTGATCGTCACCTGCTGTGGCTGGCGCGACGACAGCTCCACCGGGACGGTCTCAGCGGCGAAGCCGAGGTGGCGTGCCAGGAGGACTTTACTGCCCGATGGGAGGTTCCGCATCGTGAACTCTCCGTTTTGATCGGTCATGGCGACGATATCGGTTCCCGTAAGCTCGACCCGCGATCCTGCATTCGTTGCGGCGCCCTCGAGCACCACTACGCCGGAGACGGTTGCGTTACCTGTGCGGGAGGCGGAATCAGTCGGGGCGAGGGACAAGGTTCGCGCGAACAGCTGCTGCGGCGCGTCCCCGAGCGCGATGGGAATCTCGCCGGTGACGGCGGAGCCGCGACGCGCCTGCAAGGAAGCGTTCAGCGAGCTCGGCAGCCCGCAGATGCGGAAGGATCCAGAGCTGTCCGTGGTGTCGCGCACCAGATGCGGAGTCTGGCGAATACCGACGTTCTTCGAGACCTCGACCTCGGTCCATGCTACAGATACTTCGGCTCCGGCAATGGGCTCCAGCGTTTCAGGATTGTTGACGTGACCGACGACGGCGGACCCTCGGGGAGTCGAACCAGCGGGACACGTGCGC
>JALYKQ010000161.1 GCA_030774675.1 Gemmatimonadota bacterium
GAGCCGAAGAATGCAGGCACGATCTGAGGCAGGAACTGGAAGAGGTTGTGGTAGCCGAAGAGCGAGCCGCCACTGCCCCAGTGGAAGAAGTTGATGAATAGGGCGTACTGAGGGATCATCATGACCGCGTACGGGATCATCATGGTGCTGATGATCACGGCGAAAAAGATTTGGCGTCCGAAGAAGCGGAAGCGGGCGAAGCCATACGCGATCAGCGCGCTGGAGATCACCGTCCCGAGCGTGACCAGCCCCGCGACGATGAAGCTATTGATCAGGAAGGTGCTCATGGGGTACGGCAGGTAGTGCCACATGGTCGAGTAGTTCGACCACTGCCACGGGCTCTTGGGCACCAGGGTGACGGTGGCCCCTGCATCCACGGCGGTGCGGAGCGAGTTCTCGAGCATCCAGTACAGCGGGAACAACGAGACGATCGAGATGAGCACGACGACGACGTAGGCCGCCAGCTTGGAGCCGAAGCCACGCGCCGGCAGCACCCCGCGACGGCGGGGCGTTGTCGGCACGCCGTCAGGAAGCGCTGTCACCGGGACTCGTGCGGTGTGCTCGAGCTCGGTGCCCATCAGCGACGCTCCTCCTGATAGAACACCCACCGTTTTTGGCCGAGAAAGTTCAGCCCCGTGAAGAGGAGGATGAGGACAAAGAGACCGAAGGCCATAGCGGTTGCCAGTCCCATATGGAAATAGTCGAAGCCTTCGACGTAGACGTACCAGAAGGTCGTCAGAAGCGATTGCCGAGGACCCCCAGTGGCGGTCGCGCCACCGGCGAAAATCACCAGCTTGGTGAACTCCTGGAATGCCCCGATGAGTCCGGTGACGACGTTGAAGAAGATGGCAGGGGTCAGGAGGGGCAGTGTGATGTACCGGAATTTGGACCAGCTCGTAGTACCATCGACCGCGCCGGCTTCATAGAGTCCCCTATCGATGCCCTGAAGGCCGGCCAGGTAGATCAGGAGTGTCTGCCCGACACCCCAGGCCGAAACCAGGATGACGGCCGGCATGGTCAGCCTCGGATTATTGAGCCAGTCGACTGGGTTGCACGTGACCTGCGTGGTGTCGCACTGAGCGCCGACCTTGGTGAGTACCCAGCTGACGAGTCCGGTTCCCGGGAAAAGGATCAGCCTGAAGACGAGAACGACCGCGACCGCCGGCAGGATTGCCGGCATGTAGAAGATCGTCCGGAAGATATTCAAACCTCTCAGCTTCTGATTGAGCAGCAGGGCCATGGGCAGCGCAACCAAATTGACCACAGCGACACTGCCAACCGCGTAGTAGATCGTGTTGAACACTGAGTGCCAGTACACGTGGTCGGTGAGAAAGGTCTGATAGTTCTTGAGCCCGATGGTGTGGGCATCCCAGAACGGTCCGGAGATCGGCGCCCAGTTGGTGAAGCTGATATAGACCGACATCCCAAGCGGGACCGCCGCAAATACGAGAAACCCGACCAGCCAAATAGAGGTCAGACCGACTCCCCAGCGCGCCTCGCGAGACCGCAACCGCCACCGCGACCACCGGCGCGCCCAGCCGCTTTTCCGCGGCGCCGTCTCTACTGCCGACATTCGCTATCTCCTCCAATCGGCTGTCTTCACGCGCGGCTCGAACTGCCGAGGGGCGGCCCCGGGCCCCACCGGCATCAGCCGGTGGCGGGCAGGGGCCGCCCGACGGAAGGATGCTGCGCCTAGCCCCCCAGTAGCCCCTGGCTGGTGACGTCGGCGCAGGCTTTTGATGTCACCGCCTGAACCGTCGCCTTGTCTTGCCAGAAGGGCTGCAGGTCGGTGCTGATGACGTTCCAGAACTTGTCGTACTGTGGCACTAGCTTCGGGTAACGGCCGGTCAGGTTGCTCTTCCTGATCGTGGCGAGGAGCGGCTTCCCGTACTCGAGTACAACGGCCGGGTGGCGCCAGAGCGCCTTCGCCCCCGGCATGTCGACGCCGTAGGCGCCGGTCAGCACCGCGCCGTTGCCCTCGCTATCGAAGCGAGCCAGCCAGAATGCCGCACTCTTGTGACTGGAGTGCTTGGAGATCACCAGTCCGGTCGAGGCCATCACCGCCTGGCGAGACTTCGGCCCACGCGGCGTCAGAACCGCGCCCCAATCGAAGTTGATCAGCGGTTGGCCGCCCGGCTTCTTGCCGAAGGCATAGTTGAGCGCCCACGGGCCCATGAACGCCATGGCATAGCGTTCCTTCTGGAACCCGCCGAAGTAGTCCGGAAGGCCGCTGGCCTGCGCCGCGGTAGGCATACCGTGCTGCTTGTACGCGATGTCGTGCAGGAACTGCAAACCCGTTCGAGCCGCCGGACTAGTCATCGTGCACCGGTTGAGCTTGCTGTTTAGCCAGTCACCGCCCCAGCCCCACATGAACTGCTCGGTGCGGAAGTCGTCGGTGTTAAAGGCCATGCCGAACCGCAACTGAGACGTCTGGTCATGCGGCAAGGAGTAGCTTCCGGACAGCTGTTGGGCTGCGTTTGCCATCTTGCTGTACGTCCAGTTGTTCGTCGGGAATGCCACCCCTTTGGCTCGGAACATCTCCTTGTTGTAGAAGAGCAGGCTCTGGTTGCTGCAAGTGCGCGGCAGGCCGTACACATGCCCCTTGTACGTCAGTTCGTTCACGCACTGCGGCCAGTACGTCTTGGTCAGGTGGATCTTCTGCTGCTTCACGAACGTGTCCAGGGGTGCGAGGGCGCCTTGGCTCACATACTGCGGAATGCGCTTCGAGGCGTCGAGCTGGAAGAGATCCGGAGCGTTACCGGAGCCAATCTTCGTGGCCAGATCGGTATCGTAGTTCCCCGAATCCCAGATCGGGTTCACGTGCAGGCCCTTGCATTGCTTCTCGGCGACCGCGATGCTCGCCTTATGGGCAGCGTTGTCCCCGCTGTCACCCCAGTACATGTACGTGACGGTGCCCTTGGCGGTACAGCGTGTAATTTTCGGCGCGGCTGATCCAGATGGACGTACCGAATGGCCGCGTGCCAACACGCTCTGGGCACTAACCATGGATGAAACCACGAGAGTCGCCCCCAGCAACACAATCCATCGCTTCTTCACTTAAACCCCTCCTCCTTTGTTGGCTCTTCGCCTGTCATCAATGAAATCTGCTGCCTCAGTCGCTTGCTGCTCCTCATGTCTTGTCTCTGATCCTGAAACCACTGTCAGCAGGATAATCGCACACGCCCTCCTGTTTCGACAGCGCGCCGAGCCCCCAGTGCCAGAGATAAACTGTCGCGGGCGTCGTGCGCGGAGACGACCATGCGATGGCTCGGCCCACGGTGTTTCGCAATGAGGTCGCGCATCCCGTCGACGATGGCGGACCGGTAGGCGGCTTGGCGATCTGGAAACCGAACGTCGAAAGAGATGGCACCAGAATCCTCGCGCACCTCAAGTGAGGGGCACAGGGGCGAGACGACAGCCTCGAGCGCCGCGGCTGGTGCGTCCACTCTACCGTGCACCCGGTCAGGAATCCAGCCGTCGATCTCGACGTAGCCATGCTCGAAAAACATGATTCCGTGGGTGCGCTCCAACTTCTGCGGCCACGCGAACTCATGATAGTAGCGGCCGATCGCACCGCTCACATATCGGACAGTCACCTCAACCGCTTCTTTCCGCGGCGCGCTGCCCCAGACTTCCTCCGGAGCGCCGGCAATCTGCCCATATGCATCGAAGAAATGGACGCCGTGCTCGACCAGGATGCCTCCGCTCTTCTCTATATCCCACATCCAGTGATCGCCGGGCAGAACCTGTGCGAAGTTCTGGAGAGAGAACGTCCGCAACGGTCCAAAGAGCGCAGAAGCAGATAGCCGAGCAACGAGCTCGAACGCGGGATGATGGCGGAGAACGTAGTCCACGCCCACGCTGCGGCCGGCGAGGCGCGCCGCGTCGAGTATCTCGTCTGCTTCGCGGAGAGAGAGGGCCAGCGGTTTCTCGCAAAACACACTCTTCCCGGCTTTGAGAGCCGGAACGGCGATTTCCGCCCGGAGGAGGGGTGGCGTGGCGAGGTGAATCACCTCGATCGTCGGAACGTCGAGGAGATTCCGCCAATCCGCCGTAATGGATAGCTCCGGATGTGTCCGAGGCGCGCTCCCGGCCAGATTCGGATCCGCCACTGCCGCGACTGAAATGTCACCGGTCTGCCGGTACGCCTCGAGGCAAAACTGACCGAAACCACCGGCGCCCGCTACCGCCACGCACGCCGAGGGGCTGACGGGCGAAGGGTGAAGAGCGGTCGAAGGCGGGCTGTGCCCAGCTACAGGCTGCATAAAAACCTCACCCGGCCTGCTCGAATGGCCCGGTCATGCTCCGGCCTCCGAGTCTCGTGCGACTGTCCCTCGGAGCCCTAAGCGTGAGGGGTCCCCCTCGAAGCGGGAGCCCGTCAATGCTCGCCAAGTGAGTATGACGGTATGGCGTACGCCGTAGCTGAACATACTGCACCTCAACCTGTCCAGACGCAAGCCCGCCGTGGAGTCTGTTGGGCCGCACGGCATCTGTTCCGGATGCCACCACGCGAAGCTCGTTTTCAGATACCCGATGCGGTACGCGTCTTCGGCGCAGGGCTCGCCCGCCTGAGTGGTACGACCCTTAGGTCGGGCGCACTGCAGCGCCCGGGACTGTCGCGAGTCGTTGGCTCGTCGCTTCTGTGACTCCGCGCAGGACTATGTTCGCTCAAGCAGAGCGACACCGATCTT
>JALYKQ010000162.1 GCA_030774675.1 Gemmatimonadota bacterium
CGTGATCCTGCCGGAGCTCCGGTAATCGTGTAAGTACCGTCCGCCCCTGTCAGCGCGCCGATTGCAGTTCCATCGACCCGTACCTGGACCCCGGAGAGGGGGGCACCCGTCGCGGCATCGCTGATGCGCCCGCGGATGATGCCGGCGCCTTGCCCAATCGCAAATGTAGGGGACGCAAGGAAGGCGAGTGCGAGAAAACTCAGAACCCGACGCAACGGCATGGTGCCTCCAAAAAACGATTGTAAATGGTGGTGCTTACGCGGCGCGAGTACAGTCCACCCACTCTCTCTGCGGGACTTTTCGTCGAGTGTCCGCGCTATGCGGGGAGCCAATCATATTCCTATGTCAACAGGCTGTCAAATCAGCCGTTGAACTCGAGGAGTAGCGGCCAGTAGCAGGTACAACTCTTACCAAGGACTTTGTTTTCGGTCAGTCCGCCCTGAACGTGTCACCGGCCCGGCGCGCGAATACAATTCCGGATGATGTCGCCCGCCGCTACCGAGTCGGCGTGGGTGGTTAGAATGGGGCACGGCGGCGGAACCGCGCTCGCCAGAGAGCGATGTCCATTGGCTCCCACGGCACGGACAGCCGCCCAGCCATCATCGAGCTGATCGGGAAGGAGGAACGAGGTTCCGGCGCCGGCCTGGTAAACTTTTTCGTAGGTCGGAGAAGTCGTGCGACGGAACAGGACCTCGTAGCTCGCGGCTCCAGCACTGGGTCGCCAGCTGATCATCCACTTGGCTCCGCCCGACGCCTGGTCGCGGCGCGCCAGAGCAGACGAAGGCGCTGGAGCACTGGCCAGAGTGCCGACGACCGACGCATTGAGCCGCGCAACGTTGGCGACATAGCCGAAGTTCACGTGCGCAAAGTCGTCGGTCGGCAAATGCTGGCGCTTGTAGTTCTCCAGTCTCTCGGTGAAGCGAAGACCAGGATCACCGAGACTCACGTACGGGCTGTGGTCACCGCCCCTCGAAATGCGATCGAGCCTGAATACGGGTACAATCTGAAAGCCGGGATTGTAGATCGATCCCGTCGCCCACGCGTAGCGCGCGAGCTCCCGGCTCGGGCCGTTGTCCGGTTCGGCCCCGAATATCCGGACGCTCGTGGAATCGACGGTCCCATCTTCGGCCACGATGTTGCCGACGATGTCGTCCGTGAACGCGGAAACGATCTTGTATCCCGCAGCGTGCAGCCGCTGGGCCAGGTGCGCCGAGCCGTAAAGACCCTGCTCCTCTCCAGCATAGGCGACGAAGATCACCGACGTCTCGAGGCCGCGCGGATAACGCGCGGAAAACACCCGCGCGAGCTCGACGACCGCCGACGTTCCTGACGCATCATCGTCGGCGCCGGGAGCATCCTGCGTCGATTCGAACCGCGCGAGTGGCCCGACATCGGTTCTGGCGCACCCGCAAGAGTCGTAATGGCCGCCCATCACCAGCACCCTCGATGTATCGCGACCCGGCAGCCAGGCGAGCACGTTGACCACGTTGACTACGGGACGGTCGGGATGCCCCCGCATCTCGAGCATCGCTGGATCGAACTCGACGCGCAGGCATCCGCCGCAAGCACTGCTGTATGCACTCAGCCTGGCGAACAGGTAGCGACGAGCCGCGCCAATTCCTCGGGTTGCGCTCAACGTGTCACTCATCGTATGGCGCGTTCCGAACGACACCAGGGCGGAATCGGTCTCCCGGATGCGCGCGGCAGAAATCGCTCCGATTACGGCGGCGAGCACGGGGTCCCGCGTCAGGCCCATCGTGATGTCCGGCGTCGGAATGGTCGCGAGTGGTGGTGGCGTGGGTAGGGGAGCGCAGGTCACGCCAAGCGCTGCAGCCAGGGCAAGAGAGCGAAGCTCGAGTCGGCGCATGTTATTTTTATCCTGATGAGGACGGGTTCGACGGCTCAGAATACTGGCGCCAGGTGAGCAAGACAAGCGCGCCCACCGTGCCGGGTGTAGAAGAAACGCCACCGACAGCGACTCCATTCTGGCAGTGGTCCCCCTTCAGAGAGCTCAGACCGGAAGATCTCTACGCGATCGTACGCCTTCGCGAAGAAGTGTTCATCGTCGAGCAACAGTGCGCCTACCACGACGCCGATGGACGCGACCCCCAGGCCTGGCATCTGCTCGGCTGGTCGGATCGGGAGGCTGGACGCAGCCTCGTCGCCTACGCGCGAATATTCGAGCCCGGGATACGGTATACCGAAGGCTCGATCGGCCGGGTAGTCACCGCGCCCAAGGTCCGGGGAACAGGTTTGGGAAGGGCGCTGATGGCTGAAGCCTTGCGCCGTCTCGACGGCCTGGCGCCTGGTCGGACGGTCAAGATCGCCGCGCAGCGGCGGCTGGAGAAGTTCTACCTTGACCTCGGCTTCAAAACCGTGTCCTCTCCTTACGAGGAAGATGGAATCATTCACGTCGACATGCTTCGCTAACCCGGGCCGATCGTGATCACCAAGGCGCGCTACTGCGACGGCGAGACCTTTGCCGATTTCCTGGCCCGACCTACCAAGAATCACGAGCTGTGGATGGCGATCTACAAACGGGTCACCATCCCCGTCGAGATCTCTGCGCGCGTTGATGCTCTGGGCGGACATTGGCATTTGCTGGTACTGAACGAGGACTGGTGTGGAGATTCGGTGAACATCGTTCCGATCGTCGCCAAGCTCGCGGAGTCGGTGCGAAACATGGATATGCGGATTCTGGCCCGCGACGAGAACCTGGACATCATGGATTCACACCTGACTGGGACATCGCGCTCGATTCCGATCGTCATCCTGCTCGATCAGAAGTACCAGGAGTGCGGCTGGTGGGGACCGCGGCCTCGCGAGCTGCAGAAGTGGGTGGTGGAGAAGGGAATGAAGCTCCCCAAGGAGGAACGCTATCGCGAAGTCCGTACTTTCTACGCGCGCGATCATGGGCTGACGACAATGGGCGAGCTGACCGCGATGCTCGAGGATTGCTGCCTGAAGGCTCCAGCGATCTAGTTTACGAGTGCGCCGCGGTCGATCCCTCGTCCAGGCGTGTGAACTCCAGGATCGCACTGATCAACCCGAGGAGATGCTGCTGGCACTGCCGGATGCGCAGCAAGTCACGCCGCTGCGCGTCGTTTATGGGGCCATGGATCTCCCGCTCCAGCAGCTCCGTGTAGCCTACTATCGCCTGCAGCGGGGTGCGAAATTCATGGCTTAACAGGTCGAGCTGCGCGGTCCGTGCAGCGAGGCGAAGCTCGAGATCGTGATTGAGCTGCCGCAGCTGTTGATTTTGAACACGGAGATCTTCCTCCGCGAAGCGATTGCTCGCTTCGTGCGCTTTGCGCGGTACTCCGCGCAGTTCAGCCGTTCCCTGTTCCCGCCTAGGCTCCATCGTCCGCGCTGCGTAAGGGATCGAAAGCCCACTCAAACATGCGATGCAACTCCAGGGCCTAACTAAAACGACGAGGCACGACTTGCACCGTGCCTCGTTCGATTCCGTCCGGCTATGGTACGGTTACGCGTTAGTGTCGCTGGATGTGGTGGACCTTCGTCCGCCGCGAGATGCTTCGCCACCCTTTCTTCCGGCAACGCGCGCTTCTTCACTCGTGAATTCGTGCGCCGTCCCCTTCTGGTGTGCTGCGCGTCCACCCTTGGCTGCGATTGCGCGCTGGGCCTGGGGATCCATTGCAGCAAATCCACGTGGCGTCTTGCGACTGACATTGCCCGTGCCTCGCGAGTCCACTCCGCTCTCGTTCCTGTTTCCGCTCGCTCCACCTCCGCTTCCACCTCCTGCCCCACTGTTTCCGCTTCGCTCGTCCATTCTCTCCCCTTGGGTGTTGGGCTGGTCCGCCATTATCAATCTCCCTGCCGCGATATTCGAGTCATAGTGAGATCGCGGCTGCTGGCCATGCACCGTGTACCGGTGAATCAGTCGGAGCGAGACCGCGTCTAAGCGACATTTTGATGCGCAAGCGTCAGGCCGCAATTTCCGGGCGAGGGCGAACTGCCTGCCATTCGCGAAAATTGTGGATTTCTTCACTTCTCTCACGTGTGTGAGCACTTAACTTATTAGACCAGTGTCTTTGGGAGCCGATCGGGCTGGCGCGCGGCAGCGCGTTTGCAGAGTTTCAGCACTCTCTCTGCTGCTGCGCAAACCTTTGCGGCGCGGATAACACCGTCCCGGGGGTGGTGAGTGAATCCAGTGGAAGAAGAGACGCTGTCGAAGATCGAGGTTCTCGCTGATCTCGAGCCTCTCGTAAATGAATTGATGGCCGCGCACGAATCCAAGCGCGTGCTCTGGTTCCCTGCGGAGCTCCTGGAGCCGCCACCGGGCGAAGATCCGGACCACCACCTGAAGGCTCTCCGGGAGCGCGCCCGAGGAATAAGCGATCCGGCCCGCGTCGCACTGGCGCTGAACCTGCTCACCGAAGAAGGTCTCCCGCACTTCCATCGTCTGCTAGCCGTCTACCTCGGCACCGACAGCATCTGGGCGAAGTGGAACAACCTCTGGACCGCCGAGGAAGACCGGCACGGCGCGATTCTCCACGACTACACTCGCGATGCGGGCGTCTTTGATCCGGTGGTAATCGAGAAGATGCAGTTCGACTACATCAAGGCCGGGTTCGAGCCGGAGTGGGACCGCGATCCCTACCGGGTGTTCGTTTACACCTCGCTTCAGGAGAGAGCGACACAGGTCTCCCACGCGAATACCGGCAAGTTCGCCTCGCAGTACGAGCCGACGATCGGGACGGTGCTGCAGAACGTGGCGAAAGAGGAAGCCCGCCACTACACCTTCTATCGGTCCGTCTTCAAGGGCGTGCTCGAGAGGGATCCGAACCAGGGATTGATTGCGGCGGCCAAGATCATGCCGGCGATCGACATGCCGGGCGTCAACATGCCGCATTTCCGGGAGCTGGCCGACGTGGTGAGACGTGCCGGAATCTATGGCCCGCGCGATTACCTCAAGATCGTCGAGGAGCTGATCAAGTTCTGGTCGATCGATACCATGGATGGCCTCAGCGACCTGGGCCGCAAGGCGCAGGAGAAGATCATGGACATCCCGGCGCGGCTGGAGCGCATCGCGAACGTCATGGAGCAGAAGAGCAAGCCCAAGAGCTTCGCCTTCGACGTGATCTTCAATCGCGAATTCGCAATGGAGTGACGCGGTAGTTCTATAGATCTCGCCGCGTCCGTCAGTCGGGAGGGGCCCTCTCCGGCGGCTAGCGCGCTTACACGCATCGAGCCCGTCAGCCCACTCGCGGCTTGCGCTCGCGAGCGGGCACCCAGCCGGTCTCTTGCTACGCGAGCACGCCGCCTACGAGGACCCCTCCCTCCTTCCCTCCACTGGCAATCTCCAAGTACGCGCGCTCACTCTGCAGCGACTCCGATTGACGAGCCCGTCGAGCTTCGCCTCGGACAAACCACATCACGCCTTTAAAGTCCTGCGCGGTGAGCGTGGAAATCGGCTGACCGGATCATGCGCACGAACGCCGGACAATCCTACGCATCCCGCGCCGCCAGGAGCGCACAGTAAGGATCTATGAGGGAGGTGAGGGTGTCCTCTTAAGCCGCTATCCGCAGCTAGCGCCGTTCCGGCGCGGTGCGGCGAAGCCGCAAGCGAGGACTGCGGCGTAGAGGATACCCTCACCGACCGCGAATAGAGATGCAGACACGCGCACCGACGGGGCGCCGGATGCTCCAATTTCGCCGGTAGTTAGCGCGTTATGATCCAGAGAGGCCGAGATCGGCCGAGCGCGCTTTCATGGCTTCGATGACGAAATTGATGTGCTCGTCGAGATCGACCCCCAACTCGGCAGCGCCATTGATCACATCGTCGCGGCTCACCCCGCGCGCGAAGGCCTTGTCCTTCATTTTCTTGCGTACCGATTTCGCATCGACCTCGTGAACGCTCTTGCTCGGGCGCACCAGTGCTGTCGCGGTGATGAGGCCCGTCAGCTCGTCCACTGCGAAAAGGGTCTTCGCCATTCGCGACTCGCGCGGCGTATTGGTGTAATGGGCGTGGCCGAGTATCGCCTGGAGGACGTCCTCCGGGTACCCCTTTGATTTGAGAATGCGCACGCCCTCGGCGGGGTGCTCGTCGGTCGGCGAATGCGCGTTGTTGGGAAAGCGCTCGTAGTCGAAGTCGTGAATGAGGCCCGCTGTTCCCCAGCGCTCCTCGTCTTCACCGAACTTCCGAGCGTACGCTCGCATCGCTCCCTCCACCGCCAGCATGTGCTTGCGCAGGGATTCGCTCGCGGTGTACTCGTGCATCAGGGCGAGGGTGTTGGCCCTCGAGGGGATTGTCATCGTAATTCCTCCGTCAGCATTTGGGCAGCGTCTTCATCATCATGTGCGCGACGTCGATTCCGAGCTGGAGCACCAGGAGGGCGCCGAGCATGACCGAGAGATCGATCCACGGCCGCCGGCGCGGTGGAAGCGTGCGCCCATAAAGCAAGGCGCCTGCGACGATGACCAGGCCCTCGACGATGAAATCCGCGATCGGGCGTGCATAGAGTCCGAGCCCGATCATCGGACCACCAGGCCAGGTTGGCTTGTACCCAGTGATCCAGTCGAGGAGCATATGGGAGACAACGAGTGCCGCCACGACGACGGCCGCGGTGGAGTCGCGGGTCTTGAGCGCGTAGACGGAGAATCCGACGAGCGCGAAGAGTGCCACCGCGGGAATGGAATGCGAGAGCATCCCCTCCGGATTGTAGACTCCAGCCAGGCAGAGTCCGCCGTCGACCCAATCCGGTGTGTAGGTCGCCACCAGTAGGGCGAATAGTCCGATGCTCGTGCGCAAGCGCTTCGCGGCGAGCGCGGCACCGACGTGGCCGATGTACATCTATCGCTGGACGCGATTGGAGCGGCGGGCGCGCTGATCTATCAGGAGTGGAACCGCTGTCGCAACCAGGAGCGCTCCGATGAGGCGCAAAGCGTAGAAGACGTGGCCAGCGGGGGATCCGGCGCTATCGGTTTCCGGCTGGGTCACGACGATCCCGGCGACAAGGAGGGCAGAGACGCTCAGCATCGTTGGCATCCTTTGCGCGAAGGCTCCGGCGGTCTGATAGCTTCCATAAAGTTACAGTGGCCACAAACTTTCCGCCCCTGCAGCAACGAAGCTGAATGCACGTCAAGAATCTCGAGTGCTCGTCCTGCCGCCGCGAATACGACGCGAGACACCTTCAGAACGTCTGCACCGAGTGCGGGAAGCCGCTCCTCGTACGCTATGACCTGAAGCGCATCGCAAAGTTTCTGACACGGCAGGCGCTCTACGCGCGTCGCTCGGATCTATGGCGCTACCGCGAGATGCTCCCCGTCCGGCGCGAAGATAACATCGTGACGCTCGGCGAAGGCTGGACGCCGCTGCTCCCGGCCAGGAGGCTCGGCGCCTCACTCGGAGTGAGCCATCTCCTCATCAAGGATGAATCCCAGAATCCAACCCACAGCTTCAAGGCGCGTGGAATGTCGGTTGCCGTCTCGATGGCGAAAGAGCTCGGTGCGAAGAAGCTCGCGGCGCCTTCAGCTGGAAATGCCGCGGGTGCGCTTGCTGCCTACTGCGCGCGCGCAGGCCTCGGTGCCTACCTCTTCATGCCGCGGGACACCCCGCGCGCCAACGTCATCGAGTGCCAGGTCGCGGGTGCACATGTGACGCTGATTGATGGCCTCATTACCGACTGCGGCGCCGAGGTGGCCAGGCTGAAGGAGACAGAGGGCTGGTTCGATATGTCGACGCTCAAGGAGCCGTACCGGGTCGAGGGCAAGAAAACTCTGGGGTACGAGATCGCGGAACAATCGGAGTGGATACTGCCAGACGTGATCATTTATCCGACGGGTGGCGGGACGGGACTCGTTGGAATGTGGAAAGCCTTCGACGAGCTGCAGCAGCTCGGCTGGATAGGCGAGAAACGCCCGCGAATGATCTCGGTGCAGGCCGCGGGCTGTGCGCCGATCGTACGGGCGTTCGAGGCCGGCGCTCGATTCGCCGAGGAGTTCGAGAACGCGGCGACGGTCGCGTCGGGCCTGCGCGTTCCGAAGGCGATCGGAGATTTTCTGATTCTCGATGCAGTCCGCGAATCCGGGGGCACTGCGATCACCGTGACGGACGTTGAGCTGCTCGAGGGCGCCCTGGAGCTCGGGCGGACCGAAGGAATCTTCGCTGCCCCGGAAGGAGGCGCGTGTGTGCCGGCGCTCAGAAAGCTTCTGACGCGGGGCGATGTGAAGCCGGATGAAACAGTCGTCCTGTTCAACACCGGCTCGGGCATCAAGTATCTCGACGCATTCGAGAAAAAGCTGGACGCCAGCTCTTGATGTCTTGCTATCTCAGCCCGACAAGCTTGTGGGTCTGGATACTGAGACGCCATTTCGGATGCGCGAGACAATACTCGATCGCGCGGTCGGTGTTGAGAGCCGTGTCGGGCCCGTCCATCGGCTGAAGGAAGAAGTGCTCGAAGTCCAGCTGCGCGAACTTCTCCGGCGGCGCGTTCTCCTGCGGGTACACCAGCTTCAGCTCGTTTCCGCTCGACTGAATGAAGGGGGCGCCAGCTTTCGGGCTGACGCAGATCCAGTCGAGCGACCTCGGCGCCGGCTTGGTGCCATTCGTTTCGACCGCTACCTCGAACCGACGTTCGTGCAATGCATCGATAAGCTGTCCGTCCAGCTGCAGCAGCGGCTCGCCTCCGGTGCAGACGACGTATTTGCGGACGGCGCCGTCGGCGGAAGCATCCATCGACTGGCCTCCGGCTGCTGCACCGCGTCCTCGACCGGCCCAGCACCGATCTATCGCTTCCGCAAGCGCCGGCGCGCCGGCAAACCGGCCACCATCCGGTCCTACCCCGACGAAATCGGTGTCGCAGAACTGGCACACTGCGCGTGAGCGATCCTCCTCGCGTCCCGACCAAAGGTTGCAGCCGGAAAAGCGGCAGAATACGGCGGCTCGGCCCGATTGCGCGCCCTCACCCTGCAGCGTGTAGAAGATCTCTTTCACCGTATAGCTCATCGCACCGCACTCCAAGGCGTCGTCGCTGTCATGATCACCCCGAGCTGCGGACAGGCGAGCGCCCTCGCGTGCCTGCGTACTCTATGGGGTCATCGAACCCCGCCTCGCTGAACCCCTTGAGTCGAAGCTGACACGCGTCACAGCTGCCGCATGCCTCACCGCGAGGGCCAGGGTCATAGCAGCTCGTGGTCGCTGAATAATCGACGCCGAGGGAGGTGCCGAGGCGAATGATCGCCGCTTTGGTGAGCGAGATCAGCGGCGTACGGATCGTGACGTGAGTATGTCCTTCCACTCCCGAGCGAGTGGCGAGATTCGCCATGTTCTCGAAGGCATGAATGTATTCGGGCCTGCAGTCCGGATACCCGCTGTAGTCGAGCGCGTTCACACCGATGAAGATGTTGGACGCTTCGACAACCTCGGCAAGTGCGAGCGCATAGGAGAGGAAGATGGTATTTCGCGCCGGGACATAGGTAACCGGTATCTCTTTCGCGGCCGGGGAAGACGGTCGGAGATCGCGATCCTTCGGCACCGGAATGTCGGACGTCAACGCGGATCCGCCGAACATGCTGAGATCGATCTTCACCACGTGATGTCGCGCGACACCCGCTCTTTTTGCGATTCTCTTCGCCGCGTCGATCTCGCTGGCGTGACGCTGGCGATAGCTGAACGTGAGTGCGTGGACGTCGAAACCTTCGCTGCGCGCGACCGCCAGCACCGTCGTCGAGTCGAGCCCGCCACTCAAGAGAACGACGGCTGGCGATGCTGATTTTGATTGAGTTGGGGAGGGTGCGGAATTCACTCGATGAGCCTCCCCTGAAACTTACACGGCGATCGGCACCGGAGAGCTAGGGCGCGCGCGAAGAATGAAAAGGCGCTCTCAAAAGGCGGAATCGAGCGCGCGCCGGCAGACTGAACATATCCGAGTCTCGCCGCGCCCGAGAAGCCGTCGCGCCCCGCGACCTGTGTTTTTTCCTCGCGCATCGCGATGCCGCTACGAATAGATCCCGACCGACCGCGCGATGTACTCGGCTCCAAGTACTCTCTGCCGCGCACGAAAAAAAACGGGTCGCCTAAGCGACCCGTTTTACTTGCGGAGAAGGATGCGGCGGAGTCGTTCGAGGCTTCGCGGGCTTGACGATCTCTACTGCCTCGGACTTAAGCGTAGTAACCGGAGTCGCGGTTTTGAGCTCACCAACGAGATCGAGCAACACGTGACTGCCGTGGAACAGCTGGGTCGAGGCCATGCTCATCTGCTCGCATGCCGCGCTCTGCTCTTCTGTCGACGCGCTTACCTGCATCGCGGCGGTGGCATGGCTCTCCGCCGTGCGCGCGATGAGGCCCAGGTTTGCAGCTGCTGAATCGACCGCCTGCGCATTCTCCATCGCGGCGGTTGTCACCGCGCCCGCAGCAGCGCGGGTTTTCTCCGCCGCGGCGAGAATTGTCGAGAGCGCGCCGTCCAGCTCGCGACTCACCCGCTCGATCTCTCCAACCTGGATGACACCTTGTTCCATGGCCTTCGACGTCGCCAGCACCCGACTCGTTACCGTTTCGGTCATCTTCACCACGTCGTCGGCAGCAGCCTGGGTCTGATCGGCGAGCTTTCGGACTTCGCCCGCGACCACGGCGAACCCGCGACCCGCTTCACCAGCGCGCGCTGCTTCGATAGCGGCGTTGAGTGAGAGCAGGTTGGTCTGCTCGGCGATTCGACTCACCGACACGACGAACTTGTTGATGTCGCCCGCCGTCGTGTTCAGCTCGCGGACCTGACCAGCCGCCTGCTGCACAATCGTGCGAACGTCGAACAGGATCTTCAGCGCGCGGTCGATGTCGACGCGCTTGGACTGCGCTTCCGCCTCGATCGAGCTGGCGAGGACATGCACCTCCTGGGCGCCGCCGACGAGGTTGTCGCCGCGAGTCCGGATTCCGTCCAGCGCTTCGTTCACCTGCCGGAGCTGCGCTACCTGCGACTCGGCTCCGTGAGAGACCTCTTCGACCGCGTCCGCGACTTCCCCTGCCGACGCCGAGATCTGCTTTGACGCCGATGCGAGATCGCTCGCGGACTGCGCAACTTCGTCGGCCGTCTTGGCGGCGCCCGACGCAATTCGTGAGAGAGCTATGGTGGCGTGGTTCATCGCGTCCGCAAGCGTGCGGAATTCGCCGGGCATCTCGCCATCGGTGCGCTGTTGCAGATCGCCGTGACTCAATTGAACGGCGTGCCTGACCAGCAGTCGCAGGGGACGGCCAACCGCCCGACCGGTACGGATGACGATCATGATCGCGAGCAGCGTCGCCACGACTATTACCGACACCAGAAGCCGTGACCGCGCAATCGACTGGTCGCGGAGATCGGCCGACATCGCTGCCAGCTGCTGCGCCCTCGAATGCTCGAGCCCCGTCAGCTGCTCCAGCAGCGACGGGACCATCTTTCGTGCCTTCTGAGCCTCGGCGTGCGCTTCATCGAGCCGCCCCAGGTCGGTGAGACGGTGAGACAGCGCGAACGCCGCCTCCACTCTCGCCAGCGTCGTGTCGATTGCCACTGTCCGAGCGATCTGATCGGCCAGAACGTCCTGCCTCGCGGCGAAGCTCCGGTGCATCCGGTGAGCTTCCCAGCCGAGGCGACGGAACTCGGCGTCGGACTTGATGTCCTGATCACTCAGGTAGGTGTTCGCTGCCTGGATTTCCTGGGTGACGACGTTCGAGAAGTCGGAAGCCTGTTTCGCATCCGCCTGCGCGTCGGCGAGCGTCGCAGTCACGCGATCAGCCATCTGCGCCATCGAGACCCAGCCGACCGCGCCGGCGCCAAGAAGCAGCAGAATCAGGAATGAAAATCCGACCGCCAGGATCTGGCGGATGGTGCGGAACCGGAAGCGAAGCATTATTTCGTTGCCTCCGCCACCGTCAGCTGGCCGTTGTGGACGCGCAGCACCCGGAACCGCATTCCGACGGGATCGCCGTTGTCCTCGAAGTAGGCCGGGCCAGTCAGGCCGGCATAAGCAGTTTCACGATTAAGCGAGTGGAGATAGTCCCGCAGCGCTCGGCGATCCGGACCTTTCGCCTTCAAAGCCTGCGCTACCAGATAGGTCGCATCGTACGCGAGCGCGGCGTGCGCGTCCGGAACGGCGTTGAATCTCTTTTTGAACGCGGCAACGAACGTCCGAGCGCGCGGAGAGGGGTCTTCCGGCGTGAACGACATTCCAATGTAGGTCCCTTCCGACGTCGCGGTGTCGGCAAGAATTCCCTGCCACCCGTCGCCGCCTACGAAGACCGAGCTGAATCCCTGTCGCCTGGCTTCCTGAAGGATCTTGAGTCCCGACGCTACGCGGCCGGCGACAAAGACAATTTTGGGCTTGCGCGACTTGAGATAAGAGACGTACGGCTCCGCGGTCGGAAGGTCGGCGTTGATCGGATCGAGGCTGAGTATGTCACCATGGAAGGAGCGACGGAACGAATCCGCGAGTCCTCGGCCGTAGGTGTTGTTCTCGTAGATCACTGCCACCGTAGTCGGTCCGCGCAGGCCAAATCGCGACGCGAAGTTGGCGAGCGCTATCCCGTTGAGTGAGTCGCTCGAGATCACACGAAAGACCCAGCTCGAGATGCCGGTGAGGTCGGGCGAGGTCGCGCTCGTGGCAACTGCCGCCAAATGACCATCGTAAATGGGCGCCGCGGACAGCATGCCGGACGAGTTCACGTGACCGATGACTGCTGAGATCGATTGATTCCGCACGAATTCCTGCGCGATTTTGGCAGCCTGCGGGCCGTCACCGGCGTCGTCGCGCGTGATCACCTTGAATGGATGACCGTCGATTCCGCCGGCTTTGTTGATCTCTTCCTCCGCCAACTGTACGCCTTGCAGGTTCTGCAGCCCGTAACCCTGCTTCCAGGGTCCGACGGCTCCAACGGTGTACGGCTTATTACTTCCAACGCAGGCACTCAGCGCGAGAAGCGCGAGTGAAGAAATGACTTTAGACGACAACTTCTCCCTCCCCTCGGTTCCGGGACCTTTGTGTCCCCCGAATTGACGAGGTCCAAGCTCGGCCGGTCACTCATTATGATGGGATTGCCTGAAAAGGCGAACCAACCGGAGTTGGCACCCATTCTGCCCAATGGAGGGAAAAAGGAGACAATCGACGATGAAAGTGTTGGTGACGGGCGGCACCGGGGTGGTGGGCCAGGCGGCCGTAGGTGAGCTATTGAAGCGCGGACACACGGTTCGCCTCCTCACCCGAAATGCCGAGAAAGACTCAAAGCAGTGGCCGGAGGGGGTTGAATCCTGGCCCGCGAGCATTTCCGCGGCAAACGAGCTGCGAGGTGCCGCCGAAGGCTGCGACCTCGTTCTGCACATCGCCGGGATCGTCGAAGAGACTCCGCCGGAGTTGACGTTTGAGAGCGTCAACGTCGAAGGCACTCGAACGATGATACGCGAAGCCGAGCGATGCCGGGTGGGGAGGTTTGTGTACGTGTCGTCGTTGGGTGCGGAGGCGGGGGAGTCGCCGTATCACCGGTCGAAGCGTCGCGCCGAAGAAATCGTGCGCGGCTTCGCGGGGGGATGGATCATACTGCGGCCTGGAAACGTGTACGGGCCGGGGGACGAAGTCGTCTCCCGGATTTTGACGATGGTCAGAACCCTTCCGCTGATCCCGGTCCTGGGAACCGGCGACGACAAGTTCCAGCCGCTATGGGTCGAGGATCTCGCTTTGGCGCTGGGCGAGTGCGTTTGGCGGACCGATCTGCACGGCCGGGTGCTCGAGATCGCGGGCGAGGACAAGACATCACTCAACGATCTTGTGGACAGGTTCAGCGAGATAACCCAACGCAAGCCCGCACGGGTGCCAATTCCGTCCTTCATCGCGAGTGCGGGTGTCACCATAGCCGGCCTGCTAGGGGCCAAGCTGCCGGTTAACGAGAGCCAGCTTATCATGCTTACCGAGGGCAACGTGATCAGGGCTCCCGGAGGGAACGCTCTCACCGGGATATTTCATATCAAACCGACCCCGCTCGATAGGGGTCTGCGAAGTCTGGCCGACGTGCAGCCGGAGCAGACGCCCGATCAGGGAGTTGGGTCGCTGCAGAGAAAGCGATACTGGGTGGATATCGCCGGCAGTCACCTCGAGTCCGAGGAATTGTTCGCGCACTTCCGCGCGCGCTTTGGCGAGCTGGCTCCGCTCGCCATGAATCTGCGCGCCGAGCCAGGGACGCCGACGACGCTGAGCAAGGGAAACACCCTCACGATGGCGCTGCCGGTGCGCGGCAACGTCCAGGTGCGCGTCGAGCAGATGACGGCCAACACCGCGACGCTGGTGACGCTGACGGGACACCCGCTTTGCGGCGCCGTCAGGTTCGCCGCAGAGCAGCGGGGCGATCTGCTTCGGTTTGAGATCCAGGTTCACGACAGGCCGGCCAACCTTGCCGATTGGCTGGTGATGCGCACGGTCGGCGGCGCAGTTCAGGCGACATCCTGGGAGAGTCTGGTGCTGGCGATAGTGGAGGCGAGTGGCGGGGCCGCGGTGTCGGCGGTGCAGCAGGACTCGGAGTACCTGGACGAGGCAAGGGCCGAACGGGTGGAAAGCTGGATCAGGGAGCTCGTTCTCGAAAGGAAGCGGGCCCAGCAATCGACATCCCCGTCCCCTTCGGCGACGAGGCCGCCGGCGCAGCGCGAGGACGTTCTCAGGGAGACGGACGCTGCCTTGTAGCGAAGGTGTAAAACCCACGGCCTGATCGCGCGTCCTTTAAGTGGTAGTCCGGGCCCATAGGCTCGGTTGCACCGACCATCTTAAGCGCTGGATTATGGAATTGCGGGCAATCAGAATCGCTGCGGCAATCGCACTTGTTGGAAGCCAGGCCGCCGCCCAGGACGTGCGGATAGAAGTCGTCGAGGCCGCCAACGGCAAACCGATCGTCGGCGCCAACGTTTCGGTGCTCGACTCCGCCGGCTTGGTGCTCGGCGGCGGGTTCAGCGATCAGGGTGGCCACATCGATTTGCCGGCTCCCGTGCGCGCTCCTTTTCGCGTGCGCGCTGACAAGGTGAGCTTCGATACATGGATTTCCGTGCAGCTGAGGCAGGCCGGCAAGCAGATTCACGTCCGGGCCGGAATGGCGCCGACGCGTGTTCCCACCGTAGTTGGGCGAACCGAGACAGCCTGCCAGACGCTGAGTGGTCCGGGAACTCCGGCCGGTGCCCTCTGGACCGAGTTGCGAAAGGCGCTGGCCGCGAGCGCGATGACGGAAGCGCAAGGGTTGGTTGCGCTGGACGTCGATCTGTATGAGCGGGCTCTCGACCGGAACCTCGCCGTAGTCTCCGAACACACGGAGAGACGGACTGGGATCCCGCGCAGGCCGGCAACCGGCATATCGTGGGACCAGCTCGACTCGGCTCGTCGCGGCGACGCGACGAGCTCCGAAGTCTACCGCGCCCCGGATGCGGCGACCTTCCTGTCGGACCAATTCGTCAGGTCACACTGCTTCTCCGCGGTTCGCGGGTACGGACCGGAGAATGGACTCACCGGCCTCGAGTTCAAGCCGGCGAGGGTGGGAGCGCTGCCGGAACTGACCGGAGTGCTCTGGCTCGATCCCAGGGCGAATGCGCTTCGATACCTGAATTTCGATTACGTCAACCTTCCGGTTCCGTTGCGAATAGCGAGAACCACGGGACGGGTGGACTTCCAGCAGGTGTCCGGCGGTAAGTGGATCGTGCCGCGCTGGTACCTGAGGATGCCGCGCACCGCCCAGGTCACATTGGCAGATCCTCGCTCGCCCACCGTCGGGCGCGACAGCCTGGTGGGATATCAGGAAGTCGGGGGCACAGCCCGCTTGGCGGGCACGGCACCGCCGGCGGTAGCGAGAAGCGCAACGCCGATCTCGAACGCAAATGACGAGCGGGGCGATTCGGCACCGGCGGGTCTCGAGGCGGTGCTGACGGGCGTTGTCTACGACAGCACGACCGGCCGCCCGTTAAAAGGCGTCCAGGTCTCAACGGGTGGCGGACGGTTCAAGGCTGTCACCAGCGATGGCGGCAGGTACGAGCTTGCTGTTCCTGGTGGGTTATCGGACAAGGTGATCTTCGATCACCCGCGACTCCGCCTTTTCCGCATACCCGAGCGTGTGCAGACGATCTCCGTGCCGGCTGGATCGCGCGGACAGGCTGTCGTGATCGTTCCCTCGCTGGGGACGCTGCGCAAGCAGCTGTGCGGAAAAAACGAGACCGGTATCGAAGCGCAGGGAATGGCGGTTGGATACGTGACGGATGTTGCCGGCAATCCGATCCGCAACGCGCATGTGTGGGCGGCGTGGCAGATCACCTGGGTGGAGCAGGCTGGGCGACTCGTCTCGACCAACCAGCAGCGTACGGTCGAGACGGACACTGGTCCCGATGGCTCCTATATGATGTGCGGATTCACGCGCGGGGCGCAGGTTACGGCAAAAGTCGGCTTGGCTGGAAAGAATACCGTCGAGGAGAAGCTGGTCGTGCCTGCTAACATGGTTCTTGAGCACGACTTCCGGATCGGGGCGCGATAGTATCTAATCGCCGGTGGGCACTATCCCCGCTCCCTCTACCATTAGGATGATCGCCTTCTCGGGCGCCCTGGTGCGGTGCACTACTCCCTTCGGCACCACGAATCCCTGACGCGGCGCGAGCGCCACGGACCGGCTGGGCGTCTCGAGATCTATCACGAACGTTCCCTCGATGACGTAAAAGAACTCGTCGAGATCGTCGTGCTTGTGCCAGTGATAATCCCCCTGCATCACGCCGAGCCGGACGACTGAGTCGTTGACCTTGCACAGCGTCTGATTGTACCAGCGTTCCGTGACGTGTTCGGCGAGCTGCTGAACGTCGACGACTTCGAGTGCGGGATATCGGATGTCGAGGTGGGTCGCGTACGGGTACTCCTGCCCCGAAGGTGAATCAGGGGTCTCAAAAATGGCCATGCTGGATTCCTTGGCTCGAGCCAGACAGCAGTGTGGCAACCCCGGCAAGGGTTTCCGTAATCAAACTAGGCCAAAAGAACGCGTTGGCCAACGGCGTGTGCTGATCTCTTAAACCAAATCGGGGCGCGCTTCCTCTTACATCGCGCCTGGTCGGCGCGGGGTATCCTCTCCGGCATCTGCCCGGTGCGCGGGCACCCGTCGCTTACACGCATCGAGCCTCGCGCGCAAACTACAACTACGCGCGCGAGTCTCTTGCTACGCGAGACGCCGCCTACGGGGACACTCGGCGTGCTCCCGCGCGTGTAGGAAGTCCGCGCGCGCAACTCCTGCGGCGCTTCGCGCCGCTGCAGTCACGAACCCAGTGGGAAGGAGGGTGAGGGCGTCCCCGTAGGCGACGTGCTCGCGTAGCAAGAGACCGGCTGGGTGCCCGCTTGCGGGCAGCATGCCGAAGGGGGTGCCGTCGCCCGACTGACCGGCGATGGATCTTAAAACTGCGGAGATGCGCGAGCACCGCCACGGTGGTGCTGAAGGCTGGATCAGCTACCTCCGCTTATTGTCGTCATGACAAACCATGTCGACGACAACGGCAACAGCGAGAACGAGCACGTCGTCCTCTCCGTCCGCGAGCTCGATGCCGTAAGTGTCGGCCCAGCTGAACCAACGCTTGGAAACCGTGGCCACGACGTGGTCGCCCCGCGCGATCGTGTATTCGTGGTCGAGAAAGTCTCCCTCGGCCTCGAGATCGTTGGGACCCGGTACGTCCACCGTGAAGCGGTGGTGAATGAAAGAGAACAGCTCGCGCTTCACGACAGCCAGCAATTCCTCGCCTTTCCAGAGCTCGTAGTTAGGACTCCAGTTCAAAAGGCGCTGCTCGATGAAGACCAGCTCGTTGCCGGCAAGATCCTGGAAGGACAGCTTGTCGCCGAAGCTGAACAGCTTTCCCTTGACGAGAAAGACGTCCTGCTCCTGCTCGTTTTTGATCGTGAAATTGTCGGCCAGCGACAGCAGCTTCTGGCGCATCACGTAGCGCATTAATGATCCCGATTAGTGCCGTAGTAGACTACGAAAATGCCCAATAGAGAGATTCGACGGTTACTGCTTCTGATCGCGCTGGAGCACCCGGAAGTACGCTGTCCACGGGCCCGCGGCAGTCGTGTAGGAGCGTGCCATCGTCCGGGTGATCTGAGCGATGTGGGAGAGATCGTGGACGACCCAGGTGGCGAGTAATTGCCGCATCGTTACCGTGCCGAACTCCGGATGCTCGCCGGTCAGCTCCATGTCCTTCTCTTTCAGGTTCCACCCGCGCAGCGTGGCTACGTTCCCAGCACGGAGCTGATCGAACTCGCGCAGCAGATCTTTCAGTGGTCGATCGGATTTCAGCTCGGCAAAGCGGTCGAACGGATCGAACCGCCGGTACCGGCCCTGCTGAATGATTATCCGCGCGCGTGGTATCCAGTCGGTTCTCTCGCCGTGAATGAGGTGCGCGACTACCTCCCGCGAAGTCCAGGTGTCCGGACCTTCGTCCACGCGTGTCCACCTTTCCGGCAACTCATCGAGCAGCGCCGACAGTACTGTCGGTGTCCGCTCCAGAACCGGAATCGCTTCTTCAAGAACGAAATCCATAGCCGTCTCCAGGATCTTTGCGGCCCCTAATCGAATGATACGCTGCCGAGGGGTTAATCAACTAATTTTCCCTGGCCGAAATTTATTGGCGTCGCCGCCTCACTATCAGGAGTTCGAATGACCGCGCGATTCTTTCCCCTCCTCACACCTCTGGCGATTCTGCCGCTCGCATGGGCCTCAGCCGCTGCCCAGGCTCCGGAGCGAGCAGTGCGGCGGGACCTTCCGATGACGAAGATGATTCAGCGTGCGCATTCGGCCGGCACCCGCGACTCAACCGGACGTCCGGGGAGGAACTATTGGCAGCTCTGGACCGACTACAAGATCAACGCGCGCCTCGACACCGTTACGTCCAGCGTCTCGGGCCGCGAGACCGTCACCTTCCGCAACGGCAGCGACTCGGCTATGACGTCGATAGTGTTGCGCCTCGATCAGAACATCTTCAGGCCCGAAGCACCCAACGCCGGGGGCGTTGATCTCAAGACCGACGGAATGAAGATCACCAGGCTCGTCGTCAACGGACAGACGCTCAACACCACCGACACGCTCGGCGCTCCGATACCGAACACCACGCGTCGAACGACTCCTCTGTCGCGGGTTCTCAGGCAGACCTCAGCTCGCATTCCGCTGGCGGCACCGATTGCTGCGCATTCGAGCGGTACAATCGAGGCAGAATGGAGCTTTCAGGTGCCGCGCATCGAAGGTGCTCGTGGATTTCGCATGGGACGCTGGGCCGACACACTCTATCAAGTCGCGCAGTGGTATCCGCGTCTCGCCGTGTTCGACGACCTCAGACAGGGCGGCTGGGACACTGACCCATACCTCGGCAACGCCGAGTTCTACAACAACTTCGGCCACTTCGATGTGAGCATCGACGTGCCGGCCGGGTGGATCGTCGGCGCAACCGGGGTTCTTCAGAATCCAACCGAAGTTCTCACGCCAACGGCGCGGGACAGACTTGCGGGCGTCCTTGGATCGGATTCCGTTCGCGCCATCGTAACAGCAGGAGAGCGAGGACCGGGAAAATCCACGACGGCGGGCACGCGTGGACGGCTGGTGTGGCGCTTCGCCGCCGACACAGTGGGGGACTTCGCGTGGGCGACGTCCAACCAGTTCGTGTGGGACGCGTCCCACGCCAACATCCCCGAGAGAGGGGCGGTGCCGCTCAACATTCTCTACCTTCCCGGACACGCCCAGCAGTTTGCCGCCGCACCGCGGGTGGTGCGTCACGCGCTCGAGTACTACTCCAGGCTCTGGATGCCGTACGCCTTTCCCCAGCTGACGATGGTCGACGGACCCGAGCTGGGCATGGAGTACCCGATGTTCATCATGTCGGCCGTCTTCGCGGCCGATCATGAAACCGGGCACGAGTGGTGGCCGATGATGGTTGGCGTCAACGAAACGTGGTACGGCTGGATGGATGAGGGCTTCAATCAGTACATGAACATCCTCTCCGACGCCGATCGCGAAGGAAAGCCGTACAAGCTCGACAGCCTCGGGATGTCTTACGGAAACATCAGCGGGAACGAGCTCGAGCCGCCGCTGATGTGGGACGAGAATTACGCCGGTCCGTTCTACGGGTTCGTCGCGTACGGGAAGGCGCCGCTGATGCTCTCAGCACTCGGAGGAGTGGTGGGAGACAGCGCCGTCTGGCGCGCGATGAGCGATTACGCGAAAGCGTGGCGCTTCAAGCACCCGTCCCCCTGGGACTACGCGTTCTTCATGAACAGCGCGCTGCATCAGGATCTGGGCTGGTTCTGGAATTACTGGCTGTTCACCACTGAGTCGGTCGACGGTTCGATTCAGGACGTGAAGACATCGGGCCGTCGTACGACGGTCACGGTGCGGCAGAACGGACAGATGCCGGCGCCGGTAATACTGAAGGTCGAGTTCGCGCCGACGGGGCCGCCGATCAGGGCGATGGCGAACAGCAGGATGGCGGATGCGAATACAGCGATAGTTACGTATCCGGTTGATGTATGGTTCCCCGGCAGACGCATCTACAATGCGGTTCTGGATTTCGGTGGACGCACGATCACGAGGATCACGCTCGATCCCAGCGGGAGATTCCCCGATCGCAACCCCGCCGACAACGCGTGGCCGCGCCAACCTCAACCGGCGCCCAGGACTGGCGTCACCGGGAGATAGTCCATGGTCGCTCGAACACTCCGGCTGAGCGCTGTGCTTGTCGCGTTCGCCGCGGTCGGCGGACGCAGCGATGCACAGCAGACCCGGCAGCTTACAGCCGCTGACTACGGCAGGGCGGAACGATTCCTACGCAACAATGTTCTCCCACTCGTCTCGGGAGTAGGCGCGCAGCCGGCGTGGCTTGGGGGCGAGCGGTTCTGGTACCGCAGCACCGCCGCAACGGGAGCCGAATTGATCGTCGTGGACCCGACGCGCGGGCTCCGGAGCCGCTGCACCGCGGACACGGATAGGTGTGACGCGGCCCTCGATCCGCGGGAAGCGTCGCGGGCGAGAGCTGAGTTCGCTCGCACCAGCGGACCGAGGCGCCCCGAATCAGTCTCGCCCGACGGAAAGCGCGCCGCTTTTATTCGCGCTTACAAT
This sequence comes from Gemmatimonadota bacterium, assembly GCA_030774675.1. Classification (GTDB taxonomy): domain Bacteria; phylum Gemmatimonadota; class Gemmatimonadetes; order Gemmatimonadales; family Gemmatimonadaceae; genus UBA4720. The sequence goes on from JALYKQ010000162.1 coordinate 21,080, forward strand.
CTCTGGGTTCGCGATGTCGCGACCGGACGTGAGACACAGCTCACCACGGATGGCGTCAAGGACTTCGGCTACGCAACCGACAACGCCGGCTGGATCCGCAGCGACAATCCGATTCTCGTGTGGTCCCCGGATTCACGGAAGATCGCGACGTTCCAGCAGGACGATCGGCCGGTCGGCGAGATGTATCTCGTCAACACGAGAGCGGGACACCCCGAGCTTCAGGCGTGGAAGTACCCGCTACCGGGCGACAGCGTCATCTCCATGATCCACCGGGTGATCATCGAAGTCGACGCTCCGCGAGTGATACGTCTGCAGATGCCGGCGGACCCCCACCGGTCCACGCTCTGTGATCACGTCGTCTGTCGCGGAGACAACGACTGGGCGGATGTCGAATGGTATTCCAACGGGTCGCATGTCGCGTTCGTCTCCACCTCGCGCGACCACAAGCGCGAGACGCTGCGCATTGCCGATGCCGCGACGGGAGGGATCAGAAACGTGCTAGAGGAGACCGTCGCAACACAGTACGAGTCAGGAAACGGAGTCGTTAACTGGCACGTGCTGCCGGCCAGCAACGAGGTGATCTGGTTCTCTGAACGGGACGATTGGGGGCAACTCTACCTGTATGATCTCGCCACCGGGCGTCTCAAGAACAAGATCACGACGGGAGAGGGGAACGTTGCGCAGCTTCTACGCATCGACGAGAAAAATCGTACGCTCTATTTCGTCGGCAATGCAAAGGAGCGTGGAGGCGATCCGTACTTCCGCCACTTCTATAAAATCGGGATGAACGGGAGAGGTCTGGCTCCCCTCACGCCCGAGGATTCGGATCACGACATCACGCTCTCCCCTTCGGGCCAGTATTTCGTGGACACCTACTCGCGTCCCGATGTGCCGCAGGTTTCGGTTCTGCGCGACCTCAACGGGAAAACCGTTCTGACCCTCGAGAAGACGGACATATCCCGCCTGCTGGCGACGGGATGGAAGCCGCCGATGCGGATCACGGTCAAGGCACGCGACGGGAAAACGGACTTATATGGCTTGATGTATTCTCCCACCACGCTGGATTCCAGCCGCGCGATATTCCCGATCATCAACCACATCTATCCCGGTCCACAGACGGGCAGTGTCGGAAGTCGGAGCTTTTCACCGGCGCGCGGCGATGCGCAGGCACTCGCCGAGCTGGGTTTCGTCGTGGTCGAGATCGACGGGATGGGTACTCCGTGGAGATCCAAGTCATTTCACGACGCGTACTACGGCAAGATGGGCGACAACACACTGCCCGATCAAGTTGCCGGAATGAAGGAGCTGGCGGGGCGTTATCGGTGGATCGACATCAATCGCGCCGGCATCTACGGACACTCCGGCGGCGGGTTCGCCGCTGCGGACGCGATGTTCCGCTATTCCGACTTCTTCAAGGTCGGGATTTCGGAAGCGGGAAACCACGATAACCGCGTCTACGAGGACGACTGGGGCGAGAGGTATCAGGGCTTGCTCGATCGCACGGCCGATGGCAGCGACAACTACGCTCGCGAGGCCAATCAGCTGCTCGCGCAAAATCTGAAGGGGAAGCTATTGCTCGCCCACGGCACGCTCGACGACAATGTGCCGCCCAACAACACGCTGCTGGTGGTCGACGCGCTCATCAAAGCGAACAAGGACTTCGATCTGATACTGCTCCCGAACCGCCGTCACGGCTTCGGCAACGAGGCGTACATGGTGCGCCGGCGCTGGGATTACTTCGTAAAGAATCTTCTTGGAGTCGAGCCGCCGAAGGAGTACCCGCTTGGTCAGCGCGGCGTCAGATAATGGAAACGGCAAAAGAAGACTACCTGCTGTGTGCTGTCTGCGGGCCGGCTATTGGCTACGGGCAAAACTCGAGATGCATTGTGGGACAGCCCGCAGCCACCAGCCGGTTCGCCGTCGGCCCATGGCAGGTAGTCTTCCTTTGTATTTGCCTTGCTCTGGGCCCGACGACCGTCGCGGCGCAAGTCTTCAAGCCAGCGTTTACGCACGCCGATACGATTCGCGGGTCGAACACTCCGGAGCGCGCATGGTGGGACGCGGCGTTCTACGATCTGCACGTCAGGGTGAATCCGGCGGACAGCAGCATCAACGGCTACAACGCGATCACCTATCGGGTTCTCAAGCCCGCGCGGGAGATGCAGATCGATCTGCAGATGCCGCTCGTCGTCGATAGCATCGTCCAGGATGGAACCGAGCTGAGCGCCCGCCGCGATGGAAATGCATTCTTCGTCAGGCTCATCGCTCCGCAGCGGGTCGGCGCGAGAAAAACACTTTCGGTCTACTATCACGGCAGGCCGACGGTAGCGGAGCGCCCCCCGTGGGATGGCGGATTCGTGTGGGCGCGTGACAGTCTCGCCCGTCCCTGGACCGCCACCGCCAACGAAGGCCTGGGAGCCAGCGTGTGGTGGCCGAACAAGGACAGCTACTCCGACGAGCCCGATAGCCAGCGGGTCGCCATCACGATTCCCGATTCGGTGATCGATGTGTCGAACGGCCGGCTGCGCAGCACGACTCCGAACGTGGATGGGACGACGACCTATGAGTGGTTCGTCAGCAATCCGATCAACAACTACGACATTGCGGTCAACGCCGCGCGCTACGCCCATTTCGGGGATTCCTACGAGGGCGAGCGCGGCAAGCTCACGCTCGACTTCTATCCACTCGACTATCACCTCGACACCGCTCGTAAACAGTTCCAGCAGGTCAAGCCGATGCTTCAATGCTTCGAGAGCTGGTTCGGCCCATTTCCCTGGTACGAGGACGGATACAAGCTCGTCGAGACGCCACATCTGGGCATGGAGCACCAAAGCGCCGTCGCTTACGGCAACCACTACAAGAACGGGTACCTCGGCCGCGACCGCTCGGCGACCGGTCACGGCCTCAAGTGGGACTTCATCATCATCCACGAAAGCGCGCACGAGTGGTGGGGCAACAGCATCACCATGAAGGATGCGGCGGACATGTGGATCCATGAGAGCTTCGCCACCTACGCCGAAGGCCTTTTCACCGAGTGTCAGGAAGGCAGAAAGGCGGGCGCCGAATATACGATCGGGCAGCGCAAGATCGTGAGGAATAATGAGCCGATTATCGGCGTTTATGGAGTGAACCACGAAGGCTCGGGCGACATGTACGACAAGGGCGCCAACATGCTGCATACGATCAGGCAGCTAGTGGACGATGACACCCGCTGGCGTGGGATTCTGCGCGGGCTCAACAGGACGTACTGGCACCAGACCGTGAGCGGGAAGCAGGTCGAGGACTATATGAGCCGGCAGTCGGGCCTGAGCCTGAGCAAGGTGTTCGATCAATACCTGCGCACGACGAAGATCCCGGTGCTCGAGTACAACCTCGAGGGACAGCGGCTCTCATACCGCTGGAACAACGTCGTGCGCGGCTTCGCGATGCCCGTCAAGGTTACGACAGCACCGGCCGTGTACAGCTGGATCCGCCCAACTGAACGCTGGAAAAGGACTCTGGTGAAACTGGATCGGCCTGAGGATTTCCGAGTCGACGAAAATTTCTACGTCGTCGGCAGGGATCTCCTCAAGCCGGCCGATTCAACTAACGTCCGTAAAGCCCAGTAACCCGGGCGGTAGCGAGCTTGTTCGCGTTCAGATTGAAACCGACGTAAGCGGCAGTCGCGTTTCCCGGCACATCGAGCTTGTCAACCTTGAGCGCCAAAACCGTGATGTGATAGTGGTGTGGCCTGTTGCCGGCTGGCGGACAGGGACCGCCGTAGCCCTTCGTTCCAAAATCCGTGGCGCCCTGGGCGCTCCCACCTGGCGCACTGCGACCGTTGCCCGCGCCAGCGACCAGCCCGGTCGTCGACGCAGGAATGTTGTACATCACCCAGTGCCACCAGCCGCTCCCGGTTGGTGCATCGGGATCGTACATCGTCACTGCGAACGATTTTGTTCCCGCTGGAGCATTGGCCCACTCGAGTGCCGGCGAAACGTTCTGGCCGTTACACCCCATTCCGTTAAAGACGTGACTGAGTGCGATGCGGCCGCGTGATACGAGATCCGGGGCTGTCAATCTGAATTGGGCCGCAGCTCCTCTCGCTCTTCCCTGAGCGTTCGCAGCCTGAGCGCCAACAATCGCAACGGTTCCAACCATCAGTACCGCGACCGCGAGTGATGCGCGCCGGTACCGGTGCAAGTTCGACATTTCCTTCCTCCTCGGTGTCAGAGCGAAAATTCCGCTACCTCCATACCGCCAGAATGATTCCAGCGAGCACGAACGAGACGAGGTTGTACGCGGTGTCGATGAACCAGAGCTGTCGTGGCTTTCCGGAAAAGAGCGCGGTGGCGTAGCTCGTGCTCGCGGCGAAACCGAGCCAGCACATGAAGCCGATGATCGCTCCGTGCGCCGCCGATACCCCTCCGCCAGGTTCTGCCATCGCCGGATCGCGGGCGATATGGGCCAGGATGAGCGCCAGCGTGAACGCGATCAGGAGACTCGTTATGAACGCGCTCGCATACATGAGCGGCATGTTGGAGCCCGCCGCCTGCGCCCTCATCTGCTCTTCCGTTCTTCCTTGGAGCGCTATCCACCGCTTGGCGAAGAGAACGGGAGAATACCAGAGTCCACCAAGCAAGAAGATGACGATGGCGGCAACGAGAACAGCGAGGTAGTTGATCGGGGGAAAGTGCATCGAGATGCCTCCGTTGGTTGGAGAAGCCGGGGCAAATCTACGCCCGCTCGGCTACCCGCGCAGCAGTGGAGATGATGCGGATCGCCGCCTGAGCGGCATGACCAGATGTATCGATGGCCGGGTCGTAGGCTGACAGCGTGATGCCAGCGATCCGGAGCTCGCTGGCAATCTGTGCCAGCGCGTGGTCGAGATCTTCGAGAGTGAGCCCGCCAGGTAATGCGTACGAGTTGGCAGAGGCCACTGCAGAATCCAGCACGTCGAGATCGAGATGCACGTAAATGCTCTCTACGTGCTTCCTGATGTTCCGGAGCGTGCGGGGCAGGGACGATCGAAGTTGCTTCGGCTCGATGACATCGACGCACGATTCCCCGAGGAGCGCGCCCTCGAGCGAGTCCAGGTCGCGTGTGCCGATCAGGCACACCCGCTCATCCGGGATCGGCGTGAATCCGGGAACGGTAGCCGCGAGCTGGGTCCAGCAGCGGCCGGTGATGATCGCCACCGCGGTTCCATCCAGAAATCCGCTGGTTGTCGTCTCGGGTGTATTGAAATCGCCGTGAGCATCGAACCACGCGACTCCGGTTGAATTAGAACCCAACCCGGCGAGTGTGCCCACGGCGGTGTTGCAGTTCCCCGCCAGAACGATCGGAAGGCGACCTGATTCTCGGGCCTCCCGAATCGCGGCTGAGAGCATCCGCATCAGCTCGAAGCTGCTCTCGATCTCTGCGTGCCACGAGTCAGGCGAGAGCTCCGCGATCCTGGTGTGAACCGTGTGACCGCTCTTGCGGAGCGCGCGCTCGAGCCCGGCTTCCAGGAGCTTTTCCGGGCCGGCGCCCATTCTCGTGCCGCGGATACCCGAGTCGTACGGTACGACCAGCAGCTGGATGTTCATTCCGAGAAAGTAAACGCAACTGCAACTGAACGGGCTACCCGCTGCCAGAGACACGGTTGCAGTTCACACTTGCAGTTCGCACTTTCAGTTCGCACTTGAAGTTCGCACTTGAAGTTCGCAGTTAGCAATAGTTCGGAAGACAACTACGTAACCTTACGTATGCCCGACCCCCTTCGGCGCCCTTACCGTACGCTGGCGTTCTTCCTCAACCGCCACGAACAATGAAACCGAATAGAGTTCGCCTCTCCGTACCGCTCGTACTCGGGTTCGCGCTGATCTCGGCCCTCATCACGGCCGCGCCCCTCCGCGCCCAGGACTCGGCCTCCATCCGAGCGCGACTTCACGTGGTCGACTCCACGAAAATCCAGGTCATCACCATGCGCGACGGCTCGTCACTCGTCGGTCGCATCGTAGAGGTACGCGCCGACACCGTCGACTTCCAGATGGGCATCGGCCGCGTGCCAGTCGCCATACGGGACATTCGCGAGATAAGCGAAACAGGCTCCGGCAGAATTCACGGGGGTCAGTACTGGTTTCCCAACCCCAACTCCACCCGCCTCTTTTTCGCACCCTCGGGACAAATGCTCAAGAAGGGTGAAGGGTACTTTGCTGACTACGAGCTCTTTTTCCCGGGCTTCGCCTACGGTCTCACCGATAATCTCAGCGTTGGCGGTGGCGTATCACTCTTTCCAGCGGGGTTCGACGAGCAGGTCTATTACTTCACTCCCAAGGTGGGCGTGAGCGTTGCGAAGCGGGTCCATCTCGCGGCGGGCGTGCTCTTCGCGGGGACGAAGGGCGGGACGGGTGGCGTCGGTTACGGTGTCGGGACATTCGGCGATGGTGACGCCAGCGCTACTATGGGACTCGGCTACGGTTTCGCGGGTGGGGAGATCGAGAGCAAGCCGGTCGCGATGCTGGGCGGAGAGAAACGCGTATCGCGGCGCATCGCGCTGGTCACGGAGAACTATCTCCTTCCGATCTCCGAAAACAACCTCGTGTACTCCTTCGGCGTCCGCTTCATGGGCGAGAAGCTCACCACCGATCTCGCGATCTTCAACGTCTCCGGCAGCGGGATCATCGGAGTGCCTTACGTGGATTTCGTCTTCAAGTTCTAGGTCCGCGCGTCGCAGCACTATGGATGTAGCTCGCCGAGCTATCGGAGCCTACCCCTCGCCTCGTTTGCTCGCTTGGCAAACGCCTTTGCGTCGGCCGGAGTGAAGCTCTCCATTAGCGGCCCGTTTCCGATCTCGGTATCACGAAACACTTCGTCGCCGTTCGCTCGCACGAGCTGCAACCGCCCGTCTGCGTAGCGTGCATCGGCGAGGTCACGCAGGTGGTACGCGACGCCGTTGTCGAACAGAGGCTGTAAGGCACCGAGGGCCATCCGCGCGAACAGGCGATTGACCGTTCCCTTGATGGTGTCGGTCGCCTCGCGGGAGTTCATGCGCGCGAGCCCGGTATCAGTCATCTCCGCGATGATCGTGGTGTCCATGAGAAGGAGAGCCGCTGTCCCGTCGCGACTGACAATGGCGAAGTTCGCCTTGGCGAGGGTTGGCCTGTCGACGACGTGGGCAACAGAGTCGGGCACGTGGACCTTCACGTGGACAGCGCCACTCTGCTGTGCATTGGCGGCAGAGCCGAAGAGTGCCGCGTAAAGCGCGACCGCAAACGCGAGACGTACGCCAACTACTGACGAGCGCATTTAGTGACTCCGGAGGATTGGCATCTTTAAAGCCCTACGCTCGCCGCCCGAGGGAAGTTTCCCTGACGTTAGTTCCGGTAAATATCGGGGAACTGCTTCTTCAGCGCCGCCACCTTGGGCTGATCGTTGATCACGATGTAGGGCTGATTCGGGTGACGCACCAGATAGTCCTGGTGGTACTCCTCTGCTGGGTAAAACCCGCGCAGCTTCTCCAGCTTCGTCACGATCGGGCGCGAGAATGTCTTCGCCGCGGTGAGCTGCTTGATGTAGCTCTCGGCTACCTGCTGTTGTCGCGGTGTGTTGTAGAAAATCTCAGAGCGGTACTGGGTGCCGCGATCTGGTCCCTGTCGATTCAGCTGCGTCGGATCGTGCGCGACGGAGAAGAAGATCTGCAGCAGTTTCCCGTACGATACCTGCGAGGGATCGTAGATCACCTGCACCGATTCCGCGTGTCCGGTGTCACCGGTGCTGACCTGCTCGTACGAAGAATTCCCGACGTTGCCGCCAGCGTAGCCGGAGACCGCGGACTTGACTCCGTTCACGTGCTCGAACACCGCCTCGATTCCCCAGAAACACCCGCCCGCAAACACAGCAGTGTCGACAGCCGCAAAGGGTGCGGTCGTATCGACGAAGGGTGCGGCAACCGGCTGCGCCTGCGAGGACGCGCCGCTCGTGGCCTCGGCGGCAAATAGAACCAGCGCGACAGTAAGCACAGCCAGCACTGCAGGTACGTTTAAAGGGCGATTCATCGTGCGATTCTCGGCGGCGGGAGGGTTACCTGTTAGACCCGCATTTCACCTGATTTGTTCCGTTCAGCGGCGTCCCGCGAAGGCCAGCCGCAGACCAAGTCCAATGAAGAGAACGCCGGTAACTTTCTGAAGCACAGCCGCTGCCCGACCGGTCCCACGCAAGCGGGCAGCGGCCCGAGCCGAGCCGAGCGCCACAGCCAGGTTCACCAGCGTTCCGGTCGTATCGAAGAGGAGCCCAAGCGCTACGACCTGCAGCGCAGGATTTCCGCGCGAAGGATCCACGAACTGCGGCAGGAACGCCAGAAAGAACAGCGCCACCTTTGGATTCAGAACGTTCGTGATCACGCCCTGCCGAAATACAGCCAGGAGTGGCGCGGGCTCGACACGCTCAAGCGTGAGCGATTTCTGAGACCTCAGGGCACGCACGCCGAGGTAGATCAGATAGATGGCGCCGCCAATGCGAACGACCATATAGGCGACAGGTACAGCGGCGAGCAATGCAGCCAATCCGAGCGCGACCAGCGCTATGTGGACGAGCGTTCCGGCTCCAATCCCGAGAGCGGAAACGATCCCGGCAGAGCGGCCCTCGCTCGCGCCGCGCGCTGCGACGTAAAGCATGTCAGGGCCGGGCGTGAAGTTGAGAGCGAGCCCGGCGGCGAGAAATAGAAGTAAAGAATGTAGATCAGGCACCATCGTCAGTTCCGGGCGCGGAGCCGAGCGCCTTCGCGCGCTGCCGGTGATTCCAGGCCGCATAGAGATTGTATGCCGGTCCGACGAGGGCCGCCTGCAGTATCAGTGGGGTACCCGCCAGACCCGCTCTCCAGAAATAGATAAAACCAAAAACCGAGAGAGGCAAATAGAGCATGCAGCCAGTGACTACGCCTGGGGAATAACGGCGAGCCCGGAGCACGGCCCACAAATGAAAGAGTCCGTTGGCCGCAGCGATTGATGCAACCACCAGCCAGAATGCAACGCCATAAGGCCGGAATCCCATCGCCGCCCGGAATTAACGCCATTCCGACAAGTAGCACGTTGATGCGCACGAGGAATCCAGTTGTGACGCTTGCCGCTCGCTCCGGACGGTACCATCGATACCACTCGGCGAACCCACCCGGCCACACGAATTCCTCGATCAGGTGGAGCAGGACGGCGCCGAGCGGCAGCCAGCGAATGACCAAGGGAGAGATCATCGATTCACCAGCTTAGTGCTCCGTCAACGAAAGCACATTTCCCTCCGGATCCTTGAACCACGCAATCTTGGCCCCGCTCGGCGAGCTCCAAACACCAAGCTTGTCCTGCTCCATCGCCGGAAACTTCTCGAATTTCACGCCTTTGTTGCTGAGGCCCTCCACCGCCGCCGCGATGTCGTCGACGAGCCACCCGAGGATGGTAAAAGAAGCGGGTGCGAATCCATCGACACTCGAAACGTTAGCGACTCGAACCATCACTCCGTTGGCATCGAGCACGAGCGCGAACGGATCCTCACTGACAAAGCGGAGCCCCAGGATTCCCTCGTAGAAAGCGCGCGCCCTGGCAGGGTTTCTGGTTGGTACGAACGCTACGATGTCCTTCGCTCCCAGCATTGTTCCTCCAACGGCTATCAGACGAAGATCGGCGGCAGCCTTTGCTCGCTCGCTCGACGGAAGGGATAGCTCAACGCGAGGCGCTCGTCGAGCTCCGGATTCGGGGGATTGTTTCCCTCATGGAAAATCCATTCGATATCGACGAACTCGCTGTTTCGCCACATCCCGATCCCCACCTCGCGAGGCAGGTCGAGTTCGTGCTTGGCCGCGATCGACAGGCTTTCCAGGGCGTCTATCGCGCGATCGTGAAACTCCCGGGTGACGGGGACGATGAGAAATCCGCAGCCGGTTCGGCCCGATGCAATTCTGAATGGAAGCTCGAACCTGTTTGCCCTCACCGCCTCGAGTGCGAGGCGAAGCTGCTGCTTGAGCGCCTTCAGCTCGTAACGTCCGAGCAGGGCGATCTCGGTAAGGATCTCATAACAGTCGGTGTCGGCAAACTCACTTTGCTGGCCGGCAATCTTGCTGGCGAGACTGTCCATCACGAATGAGAACTCGCACGCCGTCGGTCCTCCGCGGGAGCGCGCCGCTCGATCGAATTTGGGATCGGGCGCCGAGGAATACTCCTCCAGCAGATATTGGCCGATGAAGGCCTCTTCGCTCACCGCCGTCACTGCTGGATCCCAATTGATCAGGACATCGCGGCGAAAGCTGAAGTAGTCGACCAGCTGCGACGGCGTGACGAAGTGCTCGCAGATCACGAAGTAGTCCAGGTCCCTCATGATGTGGATGAAGCCGCCGTTCCGGCCCTTCTTGAACCGCGCCGCGCGGAATGCCCGCGATTTCGGGGGAACGCGGTAGATGATCATGCTCACCAGAACCTCCGGATCCATCGGCGGGACGTAGACACGGTGCCCGAAATGATTCACGAGCGACAACCCCCTGTAGCTGCGGAGCAGATCGTGCGTGTTCTGGACCTCCTTCACCCCTCTCTTCACCACATTGTTCGTGATCCACTTCTCGAGGTCGCCCGGCTTCGAGGCAACCTTCTGCCCGCGCTCCTTCAGCTGGAAAATGAAGCCGATGTTGTCGAGGAGCACGACGCGATCGGCGAGTTCGGCCTCGTCTTCGGAACTGCGCGGAAGCTGGCTGATCGGGAACGAGAACGCCCTCATAAAGACGTTCGCGTGCTGCTGGGCGGTGAAATCTTGTAGGAGGCTCGACGGACCCGGGCTACTCTCTTTCACTCGCGCTCTGGTGGCGGATGCGATTACTTAGCAGACAAGCACTATTTGCCGCAAGGCTGAGTTAGAATCTCCGGGCACGCCGCTCCCTCGCGAGCAAAAGCGCCGCTCCCACCAGTCCAGTGACGATGCAGAACAGGTAGAGAATCCGCACGCCCACGATTCCGTACAACGGGTTCGCGTCGGTGAAGGGCCGGAACGGACGGATGTCGGCGTGCATGATCCCGTCCAAAACCGAATGGAATACGCCGCCGAATATCCCGCTCAGCACTGCGATCGGTAATCGGTATTCGGCCGCCAGCGCTTCGGGGACGACATCGCGAGGTCTTGCTACCCACTCGCCCACCTTGGAGACGATGAGCCCGCACAGCAATCCGATCAACCCGCCGAGTGCCAAGGAGTGTGCCTGGCGGTGAACCGGAGTCGCGTGGTGCAACATGTAGTAACCGGACTCGATGTCGATCACGACCTGCGACAGCGAGTATGCAGCCATCGAGAACCGGCGCGGCGCGGCGGCTTTGACGAGCAAGCCGGGACCGAAGTGGAATGGCGTTGCTGGCATTGTACTCCAGCAAATCTATTGACTGGAGCTATTCGTTGGCGGACGGGCCGCGCGCCGAGAGATCGATCTGGCGGATGGCACCAACGTGATACGCCAGGTGGGCGACGCTGCCGACCACGCTGTTGAGCTCCGACTGGTCGATCTCGCGCGGCTTCTTCAGTGACTCGAGCCAGCGATGCGCTTCGTCCGCGAGCTCGTCGCGGAGCTGCTTCCATTGGGCGGCCGAGACCCGCGTCCTGCGCCAGCTCGCGCTCCAGTCGGCGTCGTCAAACGGGTTCTCACCGGCGCTCCAACGGTTCATCAGCGACAGACCGTAGCGGAGGTGGTCAACGTGGGCCGCGATGGACGACCCGAGTCGCGTTGTAGCGGAAGCAGCCGTCGCGGACAGCTTGTCTAGCGAGCGCAGCAGTCCGGCGTCGCCCCGGTTGAGCAGGAACGCCTCGACCTCCGAGGCGCCATCGATTAGCTCGGCGAAGAGCGTGGGGAGGGCGTTACCGAGATCGCGAGTATTCATGGTAAGGCTTAATTTAGCTCCCGGAGGAGCACCGATCATGACTCCGCACGACGCGCTGTCACTGTGGGAAAACTTCTATGTCATCGTAGGATCGTCGGCCGGAGCGCTGACGGGCCTCCAATTCGTTGTAATAGCGATCGTGTCCGAATCTGAAGCCCGCACGGGCAAGCGCGAGATTGACGCCTTTGGCACTCCAACCGTCGTTCACTTCTGCGCCGTGCTGGCAGTCTCGGCGATCATCAGCGCCCCCTGGCCCTCGCTGCGGGGAGTCTCGACCGCACTTCTGATCTCCGGAGTGCTGGGAATAGTGTACACGTTGATCGTCGTCGGACGAGCGCGACAAACGACGGAATACCGTCCGGTACTGGAAGACTGGATCTTCCACTCCGCCGTTCCTCTGATTGCCTATGTCCTGCTCACGATCTCCGCGGCGATGCTACCACGCTACACTTTGGTCGCACTTTTTGGAATCGCCGCATTCGCCCTGCTTCTTCTCTTTATTGGGATCCGGAACGCGTGGGACACCGTCACTTACGTGGCTGTGACGTTGACTCCGGCACGTCCGGGCGAGAGCCTCGCTCCACCGCCTTCTTGAGTCCGTTCAATACCATCGTCCAGTTCTTGTCGTACTCCTTCCGATTCTCCGGCGTGAGTGGCTCGGCGTCGTTCTGGTTGGTCTGGGTGAGGACGACTTCGGTCCCGTCGGCCGCTGGTCGCAGCTCGAACGTCACGATGTGATAATTCTCGGGTCGATCCTCCATCCCGGAGAGCGGGCTCCAGTGCGTGAACGACAACCGCTTCCCGGCGTCGAATGCCTGGATGTCGCCCTTGTCCTCGAACGGCTTGCCCTTCCAGTTGCCGCGAAAGCGGATCGGGCTGCCCACGGTCCAATCGGTTGAGATGTCGGCGCCGAAGAAGAACTGTTTGAGGGTGCTGACAGTGGTGAGAGCCTTCCAGACTGCTGCCGGAGCCGCGTTCACTATCGTCTGCACTCGTGAGGCTTGAACCGCCATGGATATGTCCTCGACTGTTCGATGTGAATTGGCGGCTTGAACTCGCCGGCTCAGGCGCGGCGACCTGCCGCCGACCTGGATTTCCGCAAAATCTCAGCCTGCGTGGACGCCTTGGCGTTGCCGTAATATCAGTGCCGCCGCGATGGCCGCAGCGAACACGATGACCGCGTTGACGGTTGCCGCCGCCACAAACGCGTGAGCGAAGGCATCGCGCGCCGTCCCCAGCAACGCGCCGCCGACCTGGTCGGGCAGCCGCTCCGCAACCGCAGTGGCGCCCCCGAGAGTGCTACGCGCGACTTCGATTGCGTCAGAGGGCACACCATTGGGCATCGCGGTGGCCATCCGGGCACGATAGACGGCTGTCCCAATGCTGCCCAGGATCGCGACACCGAGTGCTCCGCCGAGCTCGGAGCTCGTCTCCGAGATCGCCGATGCGGCGCCAGCGCGCTCGACCGGTGCGCTACCGACGATGATGTCGGTCGCGAGTATGATGACGGGAGAACCGCCCAAGGAATAAATGATCGAGCCCGTCACGATCACAGCGAGCGGAGGCGCGCGATCGATCTGGGTCAGCACAAGAAGGCCGATCGAGGCGACGAGAAGGCCGGCAGCGATCAGCTGGGCCGACGGAATCCGGCGCGCGAGCGCCGGAACGACCATGGATCCCAACACGAACGCGCCGAAGGAGGGCAGCGACCACAGGCCTGCTTTCAGTGGGGAGAGTCCCAATACGAGCTGCAGGTACTGCGCGATGAAGACGTAGGCTCCGAACACAGCGAAGGTGCCGATCAAGTATGTCGCCAGGGCCGTGCTGAAAACGGCCGACCGAAACAGCTGCAGATCAATCAGAGGATGCGTGAGTGTGGGTTGTCGGCGCACGAACACGTACCCGACCAGCACGCCCGCGACAACGGAAATTGCAGCCCACACATCAGGGCCATGCTCCGCGGTTCGCTTGAGGCCATAGATCACGAGAAGCACTCCCCCAAGCGAAAGCACCGCGCTGAGGATGTCGACGGGCTCTGCCTCGGGATCCCGGAACTCGGGCAGCAGTCGTGGCCCGACCAAAAGGAGCAGCACCATCACCGGAACGCCCAGCAGAAATACCGCGCCCCACCAGAAGTATTCCAGCACGACACCGCCCAGGAGCGGCCCGATCGCTCCCCCGATCGAGTAGCTAGTGACCCAGACACCGATGGCGAAGGTGCGCTGCTGCGGATCGCGGAACATTGTGCGGATCAGCGACAGGGTCGACGGCGCCAGGGTAGCTCCCGCGATGCCCAGTAGTGCGCGTGTCGCGATCAGCATCTCGGCGCTGCTGGAGACCGCGGCGATCACCGAGGCGACACCGAATGCAGCAGCGCCAATCATCAGCAGGCGGCGCCGGCCGATGCGGTCGCCAAGGTTGCCCATCGTGATCAGCGAGCCGGCAACCAGAAACCCGTAGATGTCGAGGATCCACAGCAGCTGCGAGCTCGTAGGCTTGAGGTCCTCGCTGAGACGCGGCACCGCGAGGTTCAGCACCGTGAGATCCATCGAGTAGAGCACGCATGGAAGCGCGATCACCGCGAGGCCGATCCATTCCCGGCGCGTCGCCCTGGGCTCCGTTATCAACGAGTTCGACAAGCAGAAAAGATAAGGCAGCCCGGAGGCCGCCATTTCCCGGGTCCGGTCTTCCGGCTTCGCGGGTATTGGGTAGTTTTGCAGAATGCATTCGGCTCGGCCGAGCCGGACGCGACGACGAGGCGCACGACTTCTTCGGAAGGTGCGGAGACCCGAACCACAGAGGGTGTCATGTTGCGGAACGAATTAGCTTTGGGCGCCATTACGGCGCTTCTCGTCGGTTGCACGGCTGACAAACCCGCGCCGACGGCAGTCGAGGTGCGTGTGCCACTGTTCGCAGTCAGCGCCAGCAGGGGCGGAAATGCGGACATCAAGCTAGGCACGCATTTGACAGGCGCCGAGGAGGTGTTCACACCGGTTCCTCCCAGCACTGCGACCCCGGCCGACTCGCGGGGTCAGGGAGAAGCAATCTTTCGGGTGAGTGCTGACGGCAGCACGGTCGATTTCCGGCTCATCGCGTCGAACATCGACAACGTGATCATGTCGCACATCCATTGCGGCCGTGCCGGACAGAACGGGCCGATCAGGATGTGGCTCTATCCCGTCATCGGGCCGAGCGGCGCTCCTGCGCCTGCGGGATCGGGTCCGCAGGACGGTGTGCTGGCGTCAGGCACTTTCTCGCCGGCTGGAGTCGTATGCCCCGCGACCGCACTCGATCCGGCCATGCCGCTGCTCGATGCGATCCGGGCTGGTCTCACCTACGTCAACGTTCACACGAACGACGGCGTCGCTCCGATCAACACCGGACCGGGAGATTTCCCCGGCGGCGAGATTCGCGGACAGCTCGATCACGGACGCTGACTGACGGCAGTGCACTGCGACGGGCGCATTATCGCGCCCGTCGCAGAGGCTGCCTGACGACGAGCCTCGCGGCCAACCATCCCGACACCGGAATCAGGATGATCGTGGCCGGCCACAGCCACGCCGGGTGGGGAATCGCCGCCAGATTCGAGACCGTCGCCACGAGGACGAATCCCGCGACGATCAGCCCGTGGGTTGGGCGAGCGTGCGTGGCAAGACGCGCGGCCACGTAGGATCCCGCGGCAGCCGCGAGAGTCCAACCGGCGACGAGAAGCAGGAAGGCACCAACGGGCAGGCGGGCGACGGCCTGGCGCAAGCTCTCCGGATTGCTCGGGTCGGTTCCGGCTGGAAGGGCATAAATGCGACCGACCACCATGTCCATTAGAGTGACCACGATCACGGCGACGACGACACCAGCGAGCAACACGAGCGCACTTCGAATCATCGGGTGCATCGGCCCTCCGTGAAACGACGGTTCGGGATGGTGGCTGGGGATCAATGGACCGATGGCCCGCGCTTCGCAAGAGATATCCCCCGGAGGGAACGAACCAATGGGTGACTGGCCCGCCCGGGTCGACTCGGTGCTCGGGGAGTTGCGAAAAAATCTCAGCGGTGCCGCGCGCACGCTCCGTTCTGCTCTCGACGAGGATCCGTTCGAGGTGCTGGCGTACCGGGGTTATGGGAACGCAACGCGCGCGTGGGTAAACGGCCGGGCGCTGGAGGTGCGTAACGTGAGCGTCAGCACCGACGCGGACTCGACTTTCAGGAATCTCCTCAATACCTGGCGACGGGCTGAGAGCGATCCGCTTCCCTTCGCCTGCCTGACGGTGGAATACGCCAACCAATCGTCCGCAATGGAGGCTGATGACGAAGGCTTCTTCGGCGGCTGGATCGATCCCTCCCAGCCGGTGAGCGGTGACGACGAGTGGCACAAGTACGAAGTCTCTCTGGTAGCGCCGGTGCGTCCTGGCGTCGGGACGGTGAAAGCCACCGGTGAGATACTCGTTCCGTCTTCAGGCGCTGGCTTCGGGGTGATCAGCGACATCGACGACACCGTGATCCAGTCGCGCGTTTCGAACTTCCTCCAGGCGGCGCGCACGGTGATGCTCGGCAATGCGCGCACGAGGCTGCCGTTCCCAGGGGTCGCGGCGTTTTACCGGGCGCTCAGGAACGGCGCCGGCGGTAATGAGAAAAATCCGATTTATTACGTCTCGAGCAGCCCCTGGAATATCTACGACGTCATCACGGAGTTCATGGATCTGCAGAAGATCCCGCGCGGCCCGCTGGTCCTTCGGGACTGGGACATCGGCTGGGGATCGCTGGCCTCCTCGCGCCATGCCGACCACAAGAGCGTCGCGATCCGGAACATAGTGCAGCTCCAACCAGGGATGCAGTTCATCCTGATCGGCGATACGAGCCAGCACGATCCGGAGATCTATCGGCAGATCGTCGCTGAGTTCCCCGAGCGCGTCAAAGCCATCTACATCCGCGATGTGAGCCGCAATGCGGAGCGTTCTGCGGCAGTGAAGAAGCTGGCGGAAGAAATCCTGGCTGCCGGATCCACCCTTGTTCTGGCAGAAGACACACTCGGTGCCGCAAAGCACGCCGCCGAGCAGGGGTGGATCAGCACCGACGCACTGCCGGATGTTCGAGCAGAAAAGCGAGCCGACGAAGGCCAGGATGACAGCAAGGTTCCGGCGCCAGGTGGGGCAGCGCCCACGACCGGAGAGCCGCCTACAGTTGTCGAGGCTACCGGTCGCGCACCTGGGGCGCCGTAACCAAGAGCTACCTGCGCTCGGTCACACCCCTCCCGGTATCACATCCCTCGGCGGTGGAGCGCGTCTGCCTCCAAACAGATATATGAGCGCGATACCCGCGACGAACCCGCCGATATGCGCCATGTAGGCGACACCTCCGCCCGCCGCGTCGCCCACCACGCTGATCTGGCTGAACAACTGAAGGAGTATCCACAATCCGAGCACCATGAATGCAGGCATGTCTACGATTTGCCGAACCATCATCACTTTGACTTTCCGTTTTGGGAAAAGCACGAGGTACGCTCCGAGCACGCCCGCAATCGCCCCGGACGCCCCGAGACTGGGAATGATCGAGTCCGGCTTGAACAGGATGTCGGCGGCACTGGCCGCTAACCCGCAAAGCAGGTAGAAAACGAGAAACTTGGCGCTGCCGATTCGGTCCTCGATGTTGTCGCCGAAAATCCAGAGATAAAGCATGTTGCCGCCGATGTGCAGCCAGGACGCGTGCATGAACATTGAAGTGAGCAGAGTCAGATAAATCGGCGTCGGGCCCGAAAACAGGCGGATTGGGATATTCTGACCGCCCGCCTGAATTGTCTGCGTCCCCACCAAATCGGTGTTGTGCGTTATCTCGAACGGAACGGTGCTGTACCCGTTGATGAATTTCTCGCCGAAGCCGAGCTCTATCAGCCAGACGAGAATGTTGACAGCGATGAGTGCGTAAGTGACGACGGGTACGGTGCGGCGGTCCGTATCGTCATCGCGAAGAGGCATTACCATGTGCGTTCCTCGGCTCGGGTCAGAGGTCTAATGATCTTTGCTCGGTGGTTTGACCCCCCATCGACCCGGATAATGTACACACTCCCGGTTGATTCGCTCTCGTTCGCCGCGGCAAGCCAGAACGGGTGTCGATTGCCGGCCGGCATTCGACGTGAGCAGAACGGCTGCCATTCTTCCGGGTTTGACCCACTACACCATCTTTAGCGCTCCGGCGCTGGCGGCCGTTGCAATCCCCTTCCTCGATGAGGGGATGACAGCGGCGCGCTGATCGAATGGAGGTGTCGTATGCCAGTGGAAGGTCAGCTATTCGACGCGGCGAAGAACGGTGATGTCGACGTCTTGGCCGCGCTTCTCGACCAGCATCCCGAGAAGTTGAACGCTCGTAACCAACCCTACGAGCACACGCTGCTGCACGTTGCGGCATTCGCCGGCCATTTGGCGAGCGTCGACCTGCTGCTGAAACGCGGACTCGACGTCAACGCGCGTGAGAAAGGCGACAACACCTACGCGATGCACTGGGCCGCGGCCGCCGGTCACCTGGATGTCGTGCGGCGGCTGGCCGACGCGGGCGGCGACGTCGTCGGGCACGGGGACGACCATGAGCTCGAAGTCATCGGTTGGACATCGTGTTGGGAGGGCGGCGATGACGCCATCCACCGCGCCGTCGCGGATTTTCTCATCAGTCGCGGCGCTCGGCACCACATCTACTCGGCGATTTCGCTCAATCTCGCGGACGAAGTTCGACGAATCGTTGCGGCTGATCCCGCAGCGCTCAACAGCAGAATGAGCCGAAATGAAAACAACCAGATGCCGCTCCACTACGCGGTGCATCACAATCGTCCCGAGATGGTCTCGCTACTGCTGGACCTGGGTGCCGACCCTCTGGCGCTCGATGGCTCGGGCATGCCGGCAGCTGCTTATGCCACAGCGCCGGACATGGATCGGCCAGTGATGGAGAAGATCCGCGCACTCACCGTGTCGGAGCTCGTGAGCGCCGCGCGTGGGAACCGTCCGCCACGCAGCAGCATGATGGACCTGGTCGCAAGTCTGGCGCTGGACGATTGGGAGACGGCCGCGCGTCTTTTGAGCGAGAACCCCAAACGCATCGAACCCGGTGCGCTGCACCTGATGGCCAAGCGGAATGGCGTTGCTGCCGTGAAATGGCTGCTCGATCACGGCGCGGATCCCAACGGCCTTTGGGGTCACTGGGACGCCCAGGTGACACCGCTGCATCTTGCCGCCATGCAGGGTCACGCCGAAGTGGTGCGTCTGCTTCTCGCAGCTGGGGCGGACCCAACCATCCGCGACACCATGCACCACAGCGATCCGATCGGTTGGGCCGAGTTTTTCAGAGAGGCAGACATCGTCCTGATTCTCAAGACTCAGACGACGTAGCTGCCGGGCTGGCGGGCCGCCTGGCGATCGTCGCTACGATCGGTAACCCTACGAACGGAATGTGTCCGATCGCCTGGACCCACCAGCGAACGCCGATCGTCGGTCGGCGGTGAAATAGAAGTGGAATGACCGCCAACGACATAACCATCCAGATGAACGGCCCGTACACCGATGCGACTTTGGCAACACCGTTCCGGGACGCCAGAACATCACGTATCCAATGCGACCGCGTGACGAGAAAGAGAAACATCGCGGACCAACCGAGGGCGACTCCGAAATGAATGAGAACGCCGAGCAAGGCTGTGGGCGTGCTGCCATCGAGCGCCCGCTTGCCCAGCACCGCGGCAGCGACTCCCTGAAACAGTCGCATCACCGTTGAGTGATAAAACACGGTGGCTAGAACGCTCGAGAAGAGTCCGTCGGTGGCGCCGGTCAGGAGGCCGGCGCGTACAAGTCGAGAAAAAGATTCGCGATTCATCGGCAATACGGTACGCGTCTTGGGTGCGGAGCTCAATAAGCGATGGATGACAATGATTTACATTGACACCGTCGTGGCCCTTACACTTTGGATCGACGCCGACGCTGCCCCGCAGCCAGTGAAGGAAGTCTGCCTCCGCGCGTCCGATCGCCTTGAGCTGGCGACGATATTCGTGGCAAACCAGCGCCTCTCCCTTCCGCCGGGTTACGCCCACGTGTCGGCCGTGCGAGTCGACGGCGGACCTGACGTCGCCGATCGCTACATCGCCGAGCACGCGGCGCCGGGCGATGTGGCCGTTACGGCTGACATCCCACTGGCCGCGCTCCTGGTGCCAAAGCGAATCGTGGTCCTGGATCCCCGAGGCGAGGAGTACACCGCAGAGAACATTGGGGAGCGATTGTCGGTGCGGAACTTCATGGACGGGCTCCGCACGACCGGAGTCGAGACGGGTGGCCACGCAGCGTACCGCCCGCGCGACAAGCAGGCATTCGCCAACGCGCTGGATCGAGCGCTCACGAGAGCGCTTCGACAGCGCTGAGATCGCGGTTGGTCAGCGTGTCGTTTCGACTGCATCATCTTTCCCAGCGCGATGCCGATGTTTTATTGCGCAAGAGGACGCCCGATCTCCCAATCATGGCCGAATGGATCGACCACTCGACCCACGCGCCAGCCATAGTTTTCCTCCACGACGGCGACAGATCGGGCTCCTGCCGCAACCGCCTGTGCGAACACCGCATCCGGATCTGGCACCGTCAAGATCATCCGAACAGAACCGCCACCCGTCGACTCCGGACCATAGCTGCCACCCTCAGGAGATTCACCACTAAGCCAGAACTCCGCTCCGTCAACGGAAAGCCTGGAGACCACCGCACCAGTGGGATCCTCCACACGATAGACCTCACTCGCGCCAAATGCCGACTTGTAGAACTCAACCGCCTTGGCGCCGTTCCGGACTGCCAACAGCGGAGCCACCGAAGTTACCAGACGCGTCTTCACTTCCGGACGGGCCGCTCCGACAGAGCGGCTTGATGGGAACCCGCGCGCTCCAGTGTCGCCGATTGGTTGTACGCGTCCGACTTGCCGGGCGGAATGCTCAAATACGTCCAGTCCTTTCCCCGGAAGGATTTCGCCACGTATACGATCTGGCCCACATGGTAGCTGAGATGCGCGAGCGAGCGATGAAGGGCTTCGTGCACCAGCAAAGGCTGGTTTCGAATTGTCACAGTGAGCTGAAGCTGGTCGTCGGAGAGAGTTGATAAGGCGCCAAGTAGCACGTCCCACCCTTGTGCCCACTTCGTAAGAAGCTCCGCGCGAGTGACGGTTCGAGTCTCGAATTCCTCTTCACGTTGTCGCCAGGGCTTTTCGCCGTCGCTGGTCAGAAATTCGGTGAAGCGAGACCTCAGGTTTCCGGACACGTGCCAGCAGATGACGGCGATAGAGTTCCCACCATTCTGGCCCTGGGCTGACAGGTGAGCTTCGCTCAGCTGGTCGATGGCAGCTTCTGCCAGCGCCTTGTAGCGAAGATATTCGGCGCGAATGGAGTCAATGATGCTGGTCATGAGGAAGCTTGGATACCTCTGTGGATGGGCCAGAAAAGATGGTCATTTTTCGGGCTTTTTTGGGCAAAAAAAGCTCGCATTTTCGGCAAACATTTGCTACTGTAAGAGACAATAATACAACCAAAAAAACCCTATCGGAGCGGGCTAGTCCCCTCCGGTAATCTGGCATTTATGTAGGCGCCGTGGCGCCGCTGGTCTAGAGGAGTCGAACGTGGAACTTGGCAAATACCTGAAGAACGGACTCATCGGCGCTTTCGCCTTGATCCTTGCTGGCCCGCGCTTGATTCCGGGAGCTGAGCAGCATAGGGGTGCCCTTTTGGCGGCCCCAGTGGTGGTCGCATCTGACTCAACTCTAGCCGCCGGCGAAACGCCCAGAGACGGTCTGTTCACGCAGACCATGGCCGCGGTTAGCGCCTTCGCCGCAGCGGTCCGTCCGCTGAGTCATCCGAGAGCCCTCGAGTCCGCGTTCAACAGTTATTTCGCCTACAAAGCGTCGCACCCAAACGAGGTGAAGAAGCCGTTGTTGTACTTTGTCGATTACGGCCTGCCCAGCACCGAGCCGCGGGGCTACATCTTCGACATGCGCTCGCTCGCGATTCTCGAAGGTCCCTTCGTGGTCGCCCACGGTCGGGGATCATCGGTCACGCAGTACGGCGTCCCCACCCGCTTCTCCAATGCGCGGGGCAGCGCGGCGACCTCGCTGGGTCTCTACCTGGCGGAGAACACCTACGCGTTCCACGGCCATACAGGCGGGCGGTCGTACAACTCGATCGGCGTCCGCTTGAAGGGAGTGTCCGGGAACTCCAACGACAACGCGCTGGCGAGGGGCGTAGTGGCCCACGGCGCGCCATACGTGACGGCCAACAAGGCGGGGCGGAGTGAGGGCTGTCCCGCCATGGAGCAGGCCCGCGCACAGCGGGTGCTTCCGGAAATCGCTGACGGCGGCATGGTGTTCCTCTTTGCCCCGTCCGGACTGTAGGGCCGTAGCCAGGCTCGTCCCCATCGCCGGCAAAGAAAACCCCCGATCCGCTCTCGCGAATCGGGGGTTTTCTTTCCAGATCTGGTGGCACGCTCTCTAGAATCGCCCCGGTCTGTCGGTCGCATCGGGCCCCGGACGGGACGCGGGATTCCCATCTACTCGATCCTTCATGTCGTCCGCGGTATCCGTGATCCCTTTGGCTACATTGCCAATGGTCGAGCGGCCGCGGGTGAAACCTTCGCTGGCATAGCCGCGGGCGTCATCCCACGATCCGTATTTGCTGTCGGATGTCCAACCGCGGCGCAGGTCGCCCTCGATCTCGTCGAAAGAACGATTGCGGTAATCGGGGTTGCGGCTCGCGACATGGCCGAGATAGTACGCGGGTTTGACCTGGTCGTAGGTCAGGTCGGCGCGCCGGCCCGGTGTCGATTCGAACCGACTGCGATAGTACCCGTCGTCATCGGTCGTCACTGCGGTGGCGGCTTCGGCTACTGCGCGTCCCGACCACCAGCCTCCCATCGCGCCCAGAATCCCGCCGATAACGGTTCCTACCGGTCCAACAACGGATCCGACCGCGGCGCCCGCAAGTACGCCTGAAACACCGCCAGCCGCTTCCCCAACGTGATCCGCGACTCCAGGACGGTCGTCGTGCTTGCCCAGCGCTTTGTCCGCGGCGTGTTCCAGCTTACCGTCCGCCGTGCCCGGTACCCTCTCGTCATATGCCATGTTCTTCCCTCGTTGTTTGATGAGACTAAGAGAAGAATTGGCAAGTTCAGTACCAACCAAAAAGCATCCGCGGCGAGCCAGGCGCGTCCAACCGTGGCGGGTGAAAACTCACCCGCCACGGTTGTCTCGCTACCACCGATTGGCCGCGAGTCAGGTGCCTGGAGGCGCAGTGTCGATCGTCGTGATCTGTCGACGGACAGCAGCCCACGCGTTCTGCAGTGGCGCCGAGGAGCGCGCGTTTTGCATCGCCGCGTCAACCCGCCGTGCCGCGCTTGCGAGCGCTCGGCCGGCGAGCACCGCGGCGTCGGGATTCCCGCCGTTCCTCACAATTTGCTCGTAGATGGACGCGTTGTCGGCGAAGGCCGATAGTGCGAACCATAGATCCAGATCGCCCTGAGAATATGCGCGCGCAGGGTCCACTCGCCCAACGCCCGACGCGGCTAACTCGGTACGTTGACGCGCAACCAGATAGCCCGCATCACGGCGAACGGCCGACGCCTGATCGGCCGACAGAGCGGCACCGGTTATACCACCGGCCATGTTGAGCCCCAGCGCCTGCGCCGTTCTCCCATCCAGATTCCCGGTGCCACTCAGTCCCCGGTCGACCTGAAACTCGAAGAGCGCCCGTCGCGTCGGGTCGTCGAGCTGTCCACTGACCGGTCCACTGTAGTAATTCAGCCTTGCCAGCGCCTGCTGCGCCGCGCGTACCCGCTCCGATCCCGTGTAGATCGTCGACGCCTCGCTGCCGCGCAGCCTTCCACCACCTCGCAACGTCACCGCGCTCTCGAGCTGGACTGCGAGCGGGGTCCCGGCAGGCACGCTCACGTCGCGACCCTCGGAGAGCATACTTCCCAACGCAGTCAAAATGTTGTTCGAGCTTTTTCCCGAACCGGCACCGGCTATTGCCGCGCCGATCCCACCGCGTTCGCCCACCAGGACGACGCGCGCGTTCGGATCGCTTTCGATCTGGCGTCGCTCCACGGAATCCGTGCTCGTGAGCTTGCCCGTGATGGGGAAGCTGGTCCCGCTGGGGAGCATCAGACGGTCGAACACGACCTCGATGACACCCGACTGCTGTCGGGTAGCTGGCGTAGCGAGTGAGACTACGCCGCGGATTTTGCTGCCGGCCGGAATGACTGTGAATTCATCGACGCCAACGCTCTCCTCAACATTGGTTTCGAATGTCTGGCCGCTTTTGGCGGACGCCGACTGCAGCGGCGCGGTGGTGCGGACGATGATGACGCTGCCGGCCGGAAGCACGATGCGGGCCTGGGCCGAAGCGGCAGACGCCGCGACGACCGCGAGAGCAAGGCTCCCAAGCGTTCGACAGCGTCTGTTGAGCGGTATGAAATGCATGCCAGCCTCCTGATGAGCTTTGATGACTTCCAGTACACTCAGCAGTTCAAAAGGCGTTCCGGAGCGACCTCAGGGAGCTGACGCGAGCTTCTGTAGCTCCTTCCAAGTGACGAGAATGACGTGGTTGTCCTTCAGAGCCTTCTTGAACTCGGGGCTGGTTACGACGTCGTAATCGCGCTGCCGCCACGCAGAGCCGTAAGCCTCATGATCGACGGTCACGGCCTGCAGCTCGCTGTCGTCACGGCCGAGATGGACGATCATCTCCGTAAGGCCGGGCTTGAGGTCAGCAATCGACTTCAGGTAGAAGGCCATCCAGTGATCGCGCGGAACGTCTCGGTCGGCGATGACGACCGCATCGAGCAAGACGTCGCTCTCCGAGAGTGGCGGTCGGGGCGTGGCGCGCGGGTCGCCCCTCAAAGCAAGAAACGGAAGACGATAGTCGCGGGCCACCTTGACATATGTAGCAATGAGCTCGGGCGTGGTGAAAAGAGAGCCCATGTGGCTATCGAGATGCGTGGGGCGAATCCCGAGCGCCAAGGCCCGCTGGATTTGGGCCCGGATCTCCCGCTCGACTTCGGCAGGCTTCGCCCTTGCCGCAACAAATTTCTCGTCGTTTGGAAAGGTGCCGTCCGAATCGAGCAAGCTCGGAACCCTGTCTGCCGGCTCGAGGCCGCCCCATCGATAGGTTTCCCATTCGCTGGTGAGTGTGAGATGCAGGCCGATGTCTGCATTTGGATGTGCCCTGGCGTAGGCGGCGACCTCGGTAATCCACGGGGTCGGCACCATCGCACTTGCGGACGAAATCGCGCCTTTGTCAAGCGCGGCGAAGCTCGCCGCATCGATGGAGTGGGCGGCACCAAGATCGTCTGCGTGGAGAATGAGGAGCTTCGAGTCGGCGGGATGGCCGAGTCGCTCGGCTATCGTTCTGGTCTTGGCTGGAAGCGTTGAAAGGCGGGGCGCGACGTTACCGGCGGGCTTACCCGTCGCACACCCCACCAACAGCAGGGCCCCGAGCAAAGTGACAATGTGCCGTTTCATCCGGATCCCCACGAGTCTGTGGGCTGACGCCCTGGTTCAAGTGCGGGCACGTTACAGCATTAACTTGCCGTCCGCGCTCTCGGGCCGCACAATGGAGCAAGAAAGGAGCGCACATGACACGCGTATTTGTCGCCGCAGTCGCGGCGTTACTCACTCTGCCCGCGCTAGACGCGTACTCGCAGGAAGCCCCACATCCACAGGCCGCGCTGACCGAAGGGTTGGGCACCGTTCACTTCGCGACGTCCTGCAGCCCCAGCGTCGCGCGTCAGTTCGATCGCGGGGTTGCGTTACTGCACTCCTTCGAATTTGGCTCGTCGATCCGGGCCTTCAATGAAGTGCTGGCTGCTGACTCCACCTGC
Source organism: Gemmatimonadota bacterium (assembly GCA_030774675.1). Lineage (GTDB taxonomy): Bacteria > Gemmatimonadota > Gemmatimonadetes > Gemmatimonadales > Gemmatimonadaceae > UBA4720. The sequence continues at coordinate 46,805 of JALYKQ010000162.1, forward strand.
GCGATCGCGCAGTGGGGAATTGCCCTCAGTCGATGGAGCAATCCTATGGCGCCCGGCAACCGCTCGGTCGCGCTCTTAAAGCGGGGCAAGGAGGCCGTCGACGCCGCGGTGCGACTGGCCCCGCGCGCGTCCGAGCGTGAGCGTGGCTACATACGCGCTGTCAGCCAACTATACGACGACTTCGAGCACAGGGATCAGCCGACGCGGATCGTCGCGTACGAGCGCGCGATGAACGAGCTTGTGATGCGGCAGCCCGCGGACACCGAAGCCATGATCTTCCACGCGATCGCGCTCACCGCGTCGGCGCCGCCGACCGACAAGACGTATGCAAATCAGCTGAAGGCGGGCAGCATCCTCGAGGCGCTCTGGGCAAAGCAGCCCAATCACCCTGGGCTCGCGCACTACATCATCCACACCTACGATTATCCAGCACTCGCTGATAAGGCGCGAGCGGCCGCGCAGCGTTATGCGAGCATCGCACCCTCCGCCGCGCACGCGCTACATATGCCCTCGCACACCTTTACCCGAGTCGGCATGTGGGAGGAATCGGTCAACGCAAACAGCCGGTCGATGAAGGTCGCGCTGGGCAGTGGCTCCATCGCAGAGGCGTTGCATGCCTCCGATTACGCGATGTACGCCTACCTGCAGATGGGAAAGGAGTCCGACGCGAAAGCGATTCTAGACGGGCTGCCTGCACTCGCCGCGCGCTTCGACCCCAACGCGATTACCGGCGCCGCGCCCGCGTCCGCCGCCGTGTTCGCACTCGCCGCGATTCCGGCGCGCTGGGCGCTGGAGCGGAGCGCGTGGGCGGAAGCCGCCGCGCTCGAGCCGAAACCGAGCGACTATCCCCACGCGGAAGCGATGACCTACTTCGCACGCGCACTTGGCGCGTCGCACACCGGGGATCTCGCGAAAGCAAGGGCGTCGATCGATTCCCTGGCGTCGATTCAGCAGCGACTCAGCGCGAAGGGCGAAGGATATTGGGCGGAGCAGGTGGCCATACAGCATCTCGCCGCCCAGGCTTGGGTCGATCTTGCCCAGCACCGGGAGAACGACGCTCTAACACGGATGCGCGAAGCCGCCGCGCGTGAGGACGTCACGGAGAAGAGCGCCGTTACGCCGGGGCCGCTGGCGCCGGCGCGGGAGCTGCTCGGCGACATGCTCATGGAGCTCCACCGGCCCGCCGAGGCCGCGGTGGAGTATCGCGCGACCCTGCAGAAGGAACCGAATCGCCGTCACGCGCTCCGTTCGGTCGCCCGGCCGAAGTCGCGCGACTAGGATCTTTCGGGAGGCGCCTATTTCCTGAGAATCCTGCCCTGATTCGAAAGGATCTGCTTTTGGTTTTTCAGGATCGCCTGCTGATTCCGCAGGATCTTCCTCTGGTTGGCCACAATCTCCCTCTGGTTTGCGATCATCCTCTTCTGGTTCTGAAGTGTCGCTTGTGCCACTGATACCTCCTTGTTGCAGGGGTGGGACCTCGGAGCGAAGCTAACGAATCGGAACCACAGAGCTGAGGGTGGAGACGCCGTTCTCGTCGAAGCTCTCGATCGCGACCCAGTAAGCTTGTCCAACCGTGAGGGCTCGGAGCTCTAGCATCGTGCCTTGGTCGGCGAAGCGCTGGTAGGTCTGATGCAACTTCGACGGGGAGATCCCCCAGCGGAGATTGTAGCCTACGACTCCGGTCACGGGCTTCCAGGTGATGGTGGCATTGCGTTCGTCGCGGTCGCGCTTGGCTGTAAGTGCACTGGGCGTCGCCGGGCGAAGTCCCGCGCCATTACCAAATACGCGGATGTCGCTTACGGCAAGGTTCGCGGCGCCCACGTGAATGTGCTCGTACCGGACGAAGCGCGCGCGCATTGGCGAGGAAAGATCGATGTACGCGTCGGGTCGGTCGCGCTGCTCGCGCGAAAGGTCAGCGACCGTCGTCCACTGAATTCCGTCGCCCGAGGCGCGCAGGCGGAACCGCGTGGCCACGGTAGAGTCAGTGCCGTAAAGACCCGACTTGTAGTCGGCGTAGTTCACCTGGATCGCTTTTACTTCGTAGGGGCGACCGAGATCGATCGTGAGCCACTCTCCGGGACGATTTTGCCCAGCCACCCAGAATGTGCGCGGATTTTCGTCGGTTGAATTGCTCGCGGGAAAACTGTCGCGCGCTGACGATGCGGTCGCTGGTTTGCGGTAAGACAGAAGCATCCACCCCGTGAAGACCTCGTCGCTCGTGCGCCATGCTTTCATCGGCAGCCAGTGGGGGAAGTCGCCGAAGCGTGTGTCGACGTACATCTGGCCATCGTCGTCGAAGCCGGCGGGATGCAGCCCGATCCGGCGCTCGAAGTTCCAGTTGACGCCGACCCACGGCGTGCCCGTGTTCCACCAGTTGCCGTGCACGTCCTGGAAGGTGTTGCCGTGTCCGGCGCCCTGCACGAAGCCACCAGGCTTGTACGCGACCGGGTTGTATGGCGCGTAGGTGAAGGGGCCCAGTGGAGCGTCGGCGACGTAGACGCCCGTAGCGTAGACGTTGTACTCCGTGCCCGGCGCGCCGTACTGGAGGTAGTACCGCCCGGCGTGCTTTGTCATCCACGCGCCTTCTATGAATGGACGGGTGGTGGTGTCGCGATGGTCCTGGCCGAACCGCTCCCACCCATGCTTTTCGGGTTCGAGTCCGAACAACCATCGCGGGGTGCCCTTATACGCGAGATGTTTGGTCTTGTCGAGCTCGATGACGTGCAGCGGATACACATTGGACGAGTTCCAGTATAGAAACCAGCGTTCCGTCGCCGGGTCGTGGAAGAACTGCGGATCCCATGGACCGGGTTGCACGGAGTCTGACTTCGCAAAAGGGTAAGGCTCGTGGTCGCGCGCCATCGGCAGCCACGGAAGCAAACGATTGTAGAACTCAACGCGGCCCGTCGTCGGCTGGGTGAGCATCAGAATCGGGAGCGGGCGCGTCGTACTCGGCAGTAGGTAGATCGTGTCGCGGACCGACAACACGGCCGGCGCAACGATGTCCGTCAGAGGCCAGCGCGAGGGAGTGATGTGGTTCCAGGTGCCGAGGTCGCGCGAATGCCAATAGCCATCGCCGATGGTCTCGAAGAGGTAGTACTCGCCGTGCTGCACGACGATGACAGGGTCGGCGCCGGACCGGTACGAGATGCCTTCGTTCTGCTGCTCGAAGTTGTACCGATAGTCGATGTCGATCGGGTTCGCATAAGTGCGCTGACGCGGCGTCTGAGCCGAGGCGTCAGCGGGGCCGAGCAGCGCGAGCAGTACCGCAACAACGCCGGCGGTGCGACTAATGCTCAGGCCCAAGCTCTGACTCCAACACGTAATCAGGCAACGTTGAGTCTTTCATGGCGACAAAATATGGTGTTCGACAGGCCTCTCTGATGAACGACCTGCCTTCGCGCTAGCTTTTTACGCATGGCGAGCAACAAACCAACAATCGCGATCCTAACGGGCGGCGGCGACGTCCCCGGTTTGAATCCGGCCATCAGGGCGATCACGATCCGCGCCTTACGGGAAGGATACCGCGTTGTCGGCATTCGGCGCGGTTGGGGGGGACTCGTCGACTACAACCGCGTGGACGGCGTCGACAACTCCGAAAGCGTGCAGGAGCTATCGGAGGCCGAAGTGAATCGCGCGGGGCGCACCGGGGGCACCTTTCTCCACACCTCTCGAACGCGACCTAGCCACCTGCCGCGTGCGCGCGTGCCGGCGCATCTTACCGGCTACGACGAGCCAGTCAACGACGTCACGAAGGACGTGCTCCGGAACCTCGAGCACATCGGGGTCGATGTTCTGATCCCGATCGGAGGCGACGACACGCTCAGCTACGGCAAGCGCCTCCACGACGAAGGGGTGCACGTCGTCGCCATCCCGAAGACGATGGACAACGACGTTTACGGGACCGATTACTGCATCGGTTTCAGTACCTGCGTCACGCGAACGATCGAGCTCACCCACCGGCTGCGCACGTCCGCCGGATCGCACGAGCGGTTTCTGGTCATCGAGGTCTTCGGCAGATACGCCGGGTTCACGGCGCTGCTGCCGACGATGGCAGGCGCCGCCGACCGCTGCCTCATCCCCGAGTACGTGGCCGACGTCGAGCACCTCACCGAGCTGATGACTTACGATCACAACAGGAATCCCAGCAAATACTCGGTGGCGCTCGTGTCAGAGGGAGCAAGCCTGAAGACGCAGCAAGGAATGAGCTTCGAGAGCGAAGAGACGGACATGTTCGGACACCGCAAGCTTGGCGGCATTGGCGACAAGGTCGCGGCGGCGCTCAAGGAGTACTCGCCCAGGTACAACAACGGCCGCCGGATCGACGTCGTCAACCAGCGCCTCGGTTATCTCGTTCGCTCGGGGGATCCGGATGCGCTCGACTCGATCGTGCCGATGGCGTTCGGCAATCTCGCCCTCGACCTGATCCTGAAGAAGCAATTCGGCCGTCTGGTGAGCGTTCACAAGGGCTTTTACGACAGCGTTCCCATCACGAGCGTGACGTCGGAGAAGAAAGTTGTCGACGTCAAGAAGTATTACAACACGGATCGCTTGCGGCCGATCTACGAGTTCGACGGCGCGCCGCTGTTCATCATGACGAGCGACTGAAGAAGCGAGGAGGGGAAGTCATGTGGGACCACACATCACTACGCCTCTACCAGCTTAGAAGCCAGACGGGAGCAAGCGCTGCGAGTACAGCTCCGATTTGCAGCCCTAGTACCGGTAGCGCCTCTTTCGGAGCCCGCGGTAGCCACTTGACGGCGAAGAACGCGATGATAGGTATTTGTGCCGCCATGAGCAACTGCCAGAGGTGCGCCGCAGCCCCTTCATCGGGTTGGGGGGCCACACCAAACCTGGCGAGGTGGAGCAGTACGGTCGCGAGCGCGACGAACGACATGGCTACCGGAACAAAGGCGCTAGGCTGCTTGATCATTCTGGGGAAGGTCACTGGAACCTCCAGTCGGTTCTAAGCATGGGACACGAAAACGCCCCAAGCTTGTATGATAAAGGACTTTGTGACAAAAAGCAACCGATGATAGTTCACCTGATAGACGGAACCTACGAGCTGTTCCGCCACTTCTACGGCCAGCGCCGGTTCAACAAGGGCAATGACAAACCCTTTGGCGCCGTTGCCGGGGTGCTCCACTCCGTGCTCGAGATGATCGAAACGGGCGCGACCCACATCGGCGTCGCCACCGACCACGTGATCGAGTCCTTCCGGAACGACCTGTGGCCCGACTACAAGACAGGCGAAGGCATCGAACCGGCGCTCCACAGGCAGTTTCAACCGCTAGAGGATGCGCTCGCCGCGATGGGCGTCGCGGTTTGGCCGATGATCGACCTTGAGGCTGACGACGGACTCGCCTCGGCTGCGCGACTCGCGGCGGAGGACTCGCGTGCGGAGAAGGTGTGCATCTGGGCGAACGACAAGGATCTCGCGCAGTGCGTTCGCGGTGACCGCGTGGTGCAGATCATCCGGAAGGGAATGCAGGTAAGGGACGCCGAGGGCGTGCGCGCGAAGTTTGGAGTCGAGCCGGCCCTTATTCCCGACTTCCTCGCGCTCGTCGGGGACGCGCAGGATGGATACCCCGGCATTCCAGGCATCGGTCAGACCACCGCGGCGGCGCTGCTGAACCGGTACGGTCCCATTGAGTTGTTTCCCGATGGCGTCCTCGGCGTTCAGCGTGAACGGGCGATCCTTTTCAAGACCCTCGCCACCCTCAGAACGGATGCCCCACTCTTTGCCGATGTTGACGAGCTCGAGTGGCGCGGGCCCACCGCGGCATTTGCGGAGTGGCCACAGCGCATGGCCGACGATCGGATTCAGGCGCGCTGTGACAAAGCCGGCGCGGCGAGGAGCGCGACGTGACCGCTCCGGCGCTCCGATGGACTCCCGCTCGACCAAACCTTATGGTAGTTGCCTGCTCCGATGGCCGATTACAGGAGGCTACTGACGCGTTTCTCGCGAGCTCGTTCAAGATCACACGGTACGACCGCTTCTACGTTCCCGGCGGCGGTGGAGCGCTCGCATCCAGCGACACCGATCCCGCTCGCGCCCAACAGATGTGCGCCGAGTGCAAGTACCTGGTGGACCTGCACGCAGTAAGGCGCGTGATAGTGCTCTTTCACGGTCCGTCCGCGGCGGGCCGAATCGAAGCGGCGTGCGCGGACTATCGGCGCAAGCTTCCCTGGGCGAACCTTGCGGAGCTACGCGCCAGGCAGGAGGCCGACGCTGTCGATCTTCTCAAACGACGCCGCGAATGGGCGAGCGAGGCGGGTGTGCTGCTCTATCGCTGCGAGGTGGATGCAGCGGGGCAGCTGGCGTTCGTCAACCTCGATCCTGATTCGGCGCTTGGTTCTGAGAAGCTGGTGCGCGGGAGGTAGTCGCACCCAGACGCTCACGATCTGCTGACGCGGGGTCGAACCCGTCGGGCCGGACATCCAGCAAGAGCGAGTAGGGACTATCAGCCGCGAACTCCTCGCGGATCCGAACCTGCTCACCGGGTTGCGCGCTGGCAAGCTTTGTTTCAACGAGCTCCGCGAGGCGCGCCAGATCGGTCAAAGAGCCGCGAATTGCGTTACCGCCGAATCCAGCCTCTGGCCAAGTCATTATGTCGAGAGAGCCGTAAGGCCCGTAATGCTTGTGATTCCCGTCCGTCGCATTTGCCGGATCGTTGACATAACCGAGCACAAGATCAGGAAAGTAGAGCAGGCCGGCGCGAGAGCCCGTGAGGGTCCACATCTTTTTCTGATCGTCCAACTCACAAAAAAAGCCGAGCTCACGCCACTTCTGCTTGATCTGCTCGTCCGTCATCTCGGATCGCGGTTCCTTCTCACGCACCATGCTGCGGAGGTAGAGACCAAGTCCGACCAGAGTTGCGAAGATGACTACTGTGAGCACGATTGAATCTATTAAGGACGTATAGTTTCTGTACTACGATCTCCCTGGCAAGGCGACGATGGCAAAGAAAGAGGTGGCGGAAGTTCTCTCGATCGACGGGCGCGAAGTCCGCATTAGCAATCCGGACAAGCCCTATTTCTCGCGCGCCGTCAAGCTCTCCAAGCTGGACGTCGTCAAATACTATCTCGCGGTCGCGAGTGGGGCGCTCGCCGGGATCCGCGACCGGCCCAGCATGCTCAAGCGCTTCGTCAACGGCGCCGAGCGAGAGCCGTTCTATCAGAAACGTGCGCCGGAGAATCGTCCGGATTGGCTGAGGACCGTCACGCTCTCCTTTCCGTCGGGACGCACAGCCGAGGAGGTGGTCGTCGACGACGCGGCCGGACTCGCCTGGATCGTGAATCTCGGTTGCATCGAGTTGCATCCACACGCGGTGCGCACTAACGATCTCGATCACCCCGACGAGCTGCGCATCGATCTCGACCCCGGGCCCGGAGTCGAGTGGGCCGACGTCCGTCGCGTGGCAATCGAGGTAAAGAAGCTGCTCGAGGAAGTTGGGTTACGCGGCTGGGCCAAGACGAGCGGCTCGCGGGGCATGCACGTCAACGCTCGTATCAATCAGCGGTGGACGTTTACCGAAGTCAGGCGTGCCGCTCTGGCGTTATCGCGCGAGATCGAGCGGCGCGTGCCGAAGCTGGCGACGTCCAAGTGGTGGAAGGAAGAGCGTCACGGCGTTTTTCTCGACTACAACCAGAACGCGAAGGACCGCACGACCTGCTCGGCGTACTCGATCCGCCCACTCCCCGATGCACGGGTCTCGGCACCGCTGCGATGGGAGGAAGTTCCCGACAGCGAGCCCGGCGATTTCACGGTGTTAACGATGCCGGGGCGATTGAAAGCGATCGGCGATCCGAACGCTCGCATGGATGACGCGGCCGGTTCACTGGAGCAGCTCCTCGAGCTCGCCGGTCGGGACGAAGCCGCCGGGCTGGGAGACGCGCCGTGGCCGCCGCACTTTCGCAAAATGGAAGACGAGCCGGCACGCGTCGCTCCGTCACGCGCCAGGGGAACGAAGAGCGCCGAGGAGACGAGCAAGAAGACGACGCGCAAGACGACAGCGAGCAAGACGACGGGGAAGACGACTAAGACGACGGCTGTGAAGTCGAGAGGGAGTATGACCCTGATCGTCGTCGCCAACTCGCCGCACAAAGACGCAGCCCTCGCAGGTCTTGAGCGGTGGAAGGTCCGACACGCCGACGCGGCATCGCATCTGGCAGTCGACGATGTGCTCGTGGATTCGATGCGTGGCCGGTCATCAACGTGGACGCGCGTCCGCGTGAACCTGCGCAACGTTCCTGAGAAGATCAGGCCGCCCCAGGAGACGCCTGACCCTGACGATGACCCAACCCGCGCCTGGCATGGGGCGCACGGGAAACGCCGCTAAGTCCCCATTTTCAGCTGCGACTAATCAATTATTTCCGCAACAACATCTTGAGCGTCTCCATCACAGGATCGCGATTTCCGAAGTAATCCGCGGACGACAGATCGACCAATATCTGCGGCGCGATGAACGGACGCTCGTCCTGGAATGTGGTTCCCTGATGATATTGATTGGAAACGCTGCCCACAGCCTTGCTGTATGGCAGGAACACCTCGGACTCCTCTCCAACGAAGTTCGGCCTGGACGACGAGGGCTCCCCGATGTAAATGGGGTCGACCATCCATTCCGCCTGTGAGATGAAGACCTGCGCCGCTGAAAACGTCCCGCGCCCGGTCGCGATGAACACACGATGGTCCGGCGACTCCTGCTTGAACGCCGCCATCGCCAGCAGCAATGGAGTGTTGAAGATGCGGTTGCCGCCATTGTTGTGGCGTACGTCGACGATGAGGTTCCTTGCGCGCGATTCCGCGAGCGCGGCTGTGACTTTGGCCGCGAATTGCGCGACGGTCTGATCCTTCGCGTTGCGCACCTGATTGTACTGCGCGTAAACTGCGTCCATCTCCGGCACTTTCGTCAGCCAATGATTGTCCTGCGCACGCTGCAGCCACAGCGGAATCGCTGCATCGCCCGGCTTTGGCGCCGCGAGCTTTCCGAACAGAGGCACAGTGTCTCTGGCGATGTTGACCGTACGGACGCCTCCGGTCCCTCCCGCGATCTCGAGCTTGATGGAAGCCGAGTCGTCGGACAACCCGGCTGCGTGAAGGAACCCCGGAGATGCGAGGTATGCCACTCCCTGCCAGAGCGGCATCATCTCGTTGTCCTGTGACGCGAGGCTCGCGATTACCCTCATCGCGCTGTCAGCAGTCACGCGGCCAATGCGAATCACGCGCGATCCGACGAGCGGCACACCGGCGCCCGCACCTTTGATGATGAAGAGGCCGTCGCTGAAGCGGTAGAACTGGAGCGGCACCGTTGCAAGTCGGCGGACGAGATAGCTGTGTCCGTCGCCCAGGCTCGAAGCAAGACGCGCGAGCCCAAGCATGATGTCTGCATCCGACAGATGCGGCACTTGCCTGCTCAATTCCGCCGCGGCGTTGACGAAACTGGTCGAAAAGGCGGGACGGGTGGGCGCCACGCTCAGCCTCTGTGCTTCGTCAACGAAAAGAGCGATATCGAATCTCCAACCCGCATCACGCGTGATCGTACCGGGTGGGAGCATGCCGGCCTGCTTTCGGAAGCGCGGATCGTCGCGATAGCTGATGAAGGCCGAGTCGCTCTGCAAGCGCGAGCGACGCTTGAGGCGATTGACGAGTGCGCTGTCGACCCACGCCAGCGCTACATCCCGCTCGCCGAGCCGGGCCCGGAGCTGTGCGATACGGTACGCCACCTCCGCGCGCGGCCACGCCCCATTTCGAAGCGCATCCACGTACGCGGTGGCCGCTTCAGCCGCCTTGCCGAGCCGATCCTTCGCGACGGCGCGCTCGTAGAGGAACTGGCCGTCCTTCCTGTACCTGATTGCGAGCGAATCGTACAACGGCTCCGCCTCCTCATATTGACGGCTGTTGAGCGCGCTCTCGGCGCGAACGCGCAGATGATAGCTCGCGACGGCCGAGGCTTCCTTTGCACTCTGGGCGCTGACAGGGCTCGATGCAACGACAGCGAGCGCCACCGCGCGGACACAACAGCTAGCGACGAGCCACACTATTGAACGCGTATTCAACATTGACTGACTCCATTTCTCTTGTGAGTGTTGCGTCGTGCGAAGAGATTGGATACGCGCTGATCTCAAAGCGTCACATTCACTGTTTCGGCGAGTAGGCAAATGGATATCGGTGCAGTAATCGCGTTGACCAGCATTCTGCTGGCGGCCGGCATCGCCGCGGTGGTAATCGGCGGTGCGTGGGCGCTGGGCCGGCAGCACGAGCGCCGGGAAGCCCTCGAGCGTGGCGGTGGGCCCGACGACCTGGCCTCGCGTCTCTCACGTATGGAGAAAATGCTCGAGACTCTCTCGACCGACGTCGAGCGTATCGCTGAGGAGCGACGGCCCGCGCTGACCGATCGGGTGTGACCCTTCGGGATCGGCCCGTATCTCACTATAGATGCGAAAGCTGCTCGCCCGGCCGGGCCTGACGCGATTTGCGGTGAACCCCGGGGGCGATCCGGACTGGCACGATGTCTATCACGCGATGAGAGGCGACACCGCCGCCTTCGAGCGCATCTTCCGTAGTCACGCGACACGGATGCAGAGCCTCTCGGCGAAATTTCTCGGGCCTGGAATGGCCGAGGATGCGGTGCAGGAGATCTTCATCCACGCGTGGGAGCGGCTGGGGCAGTTTCGGGGCGAGTCACTCTTCTCGACGTGGCTTCACCGCCTCGCCGTGAACGTGCTGCTGCGCCAAGCGGAGCGAATCAGGCGCATCGAGCGGCGCCTGACGCACGTCGGACTCGAGGAAGTGCACGCGCGTACCGACCAACCGGCGCTAAGGCTAGACATCGACTCCGCCCTCGCCACCCTCGGCGATGAAGTGCGCGCCGTTGTCGTGCTCCACGACCTCGAGGGTTACGCGCACAACGAGATCGCACAAACACTGGGAATTTCAATCAGCGCTTCGAAGATGCGGCTGCATCGCGGACGCATGGAGCTGCGGGAGCATCTACTGAGATGACAAAGCCAATCGAGAACGATCCCTGGGTCGCGCGGCTCTCCGAGTATGTCGACGGCGAGATGAGCGGAGCTGAAGCGCAAGAGTTGGAGGCGCACCTGCCGATTTGTGAGACATGTCCCGTGGTGCTGCGCGATCTCACAGCGGTGGTTCAGACACTGCGACAAAACGCGATGACCGCTTCAGTGTCAGCCGATGCGGACCGCATCTGGCCGCGGGTTATCAGTCGCCTCTCGACAGACAGGATTGTCGCCGCCGAAGGGGGCGCCTACGAGCGCTCCTGGCTCGTCGACTCAATCATCGCGGCGCTGATCCTTGCCGTCGGTATTATCACGGGATATTGGCTTGGCCAGTGCGGCCGGACCAATGGTTGGCCGAAACCCGCTTGGCTGCATCTCGGAACGGCGTCAGCTCCGGCAGTGGCGCAGCCAGTACCGCTTCGAGCTCCGCATCCCGCCGTGCTAGTCGCATGGCGAGAGTGACTTCGAGGCGACACAACTTGCCTACTCCCGCGCGGAGAATGAGTCGGTCTGGGAATGATCTCTTCAGGTACCGTGAGACTCGGTGTCGCGGGAAACGTCGCTAAGGAATGTGGAACCTGTTGATGTAAATCACGACGCCAAGAAGGGTCTGCAGGGCACCGACGATCAGCAGCGTGATGTCATGACGGCCCTTCCAGAAGCGCCAACCCAGCGCCGCGGCGATGACGCCCGTCACGAGAGTGAACGACAAGAAGCCGGCGATGTGATCCCTGTAAGCGATGTAGTAGCCGCCGATCGCTCGCGCTGCAAGCAGATGCCCTGACAGACCAACAACAAGCAGTATCACACCGAGCCAAATCCAGCTGCGGTTAACCGGCCGTGCGACAGCGCCTGTGCGCGACGGTTCCATGGCAGGTCCGGTGGGTTTAGTGGATGACCCGGCGCCAGCGTTCGTGCGGCCAGGTAAATCCGACGATAGCACCGATGCCACCACCCCACGCCGCGCCGACTCCCGCCGCGCGCCAGTCGGTGCGATAGTGCGGGCCTCCCGAACGCCGTGGATCGTTGAGGAGGCCGAAGAGAATCGCACCGCCGATCGCACTGCCGACCGCACGCTCGACCGCGCTCGCTGCACGCGACACACCGCGGCTAACGTCGAGGCGGCGCACCGAAGCGCGCGGAATCGCGATCGAGCTCGCAGCTCCCGGAACTCTGAGTCGAAGGGTGCCGTCAGCGGATTCAACCGTGCCGCGCAAGAGTTGTCTGCGGTAAGGCCCCTCTGCCTGGCGAGTCGCTTCCGGGACCCAGACGCGAACTCGCGTCCCCGGCCGGACCTCGGCGGGGAACTGCGCGTCGGCGAACCGAGGTGCGGCGAGGAGGAAGCCGATGACAATGAGAAGACGCATTGTTTACTGCTCCTTCTTGAATGGAGGAGCTTCGCCTCGCTCTACCCGGAGCTTGTCGCTGAACCGCTGCGCCTCGCCGACGCGCTCCAGCTCGAGCGCCATCGCATCAACCGACTGTTGAAGGTACTCGATGCGCTGCTCAGCCAGCTGCACTTGCGCTACATCCTGTGGCTTCCCCCGCCGCGCGAGGCGCCACCCCACGTACCCCGCCACGCCGAGGAGGAGTAGAAAGACATGCAGCATAGCATGCATTTCTTCATTTACCGCCCAGGCGTATGCAAGGCCGGCCACGTTGATGAAGGCGTAAAGCCCCGCAGCCCACCGCCAGATGTTGGAGCGTCGCGTCATAACTGAATCCTCATCGCTAGAAAACCCCTACGCGCCGGCTGCGTCAAAGTTTCTGAGCGCGCAGAGTTAAAGGAGAGTGTCGCATCGCGAAATCGCAGCTGCAAGGTCGCCTTCATCACGCGAACAATGACTTGACCACGAACAAGACGTTCGCCGGACGCTCGGCCAGGCGCCGCATGTACCAGCGGTACCAAGCCGCTCCGTAACTGACCAGCGTCTTCACAATGTGCCCTTCAGCGACGAGCCGGCGCTGGGCGGAGTCGCGAATCCCGTACAGCATGTGGATCTGATACTTCTCTTTTCCAACGCCTGACGCCCGCGCCCGCTCGGCGATTCGCTCGATCAGCGCGAGATCGTGCGTACCGAAAACGGGAGAACACATGCCCGAGCCCGCTCCGTCCACCATTTGTGACGCGAGCGCGTAGTACGCGCGATCGGTGTCGCTCTTCTTCTCGAACGCCACGTCTTTCGGCTCGTCGTATGCCCCCTTCACGAGCCGGATCACGGGCTTGAGCGGCATCAGCCGGGCAAGATCTCCAGGAGTGCGATGCATATACGCCTGAAGCGCGACTCCCGTAGAGGCGTGACTTCGCTTCAGCGCAATGTAGAGCTCGAGCGTTCGGTCCACGTAGCCGGAACCCTCCATGTCCAGCCAGAGGGCCGATCCAGTTTCCGCCGCCTTGGCCCCGAGTGCAAGCAAATTGCACTCGCATTCTTCGAAAGAGAGATCGAGACCGAGCTGGGTCGGCTTGACGCTGACGTGTGCCGGAAGGCCCATCGCGCGAATCTGATCGAAGAACCGGAGGTAGTGGTCCCGAACTGCAACCGCGCCC